>DATMZL010000517.1:0-6400 GCA_035607075.1 Polyangia bacterium | reverse complement strand
GAAGAGCTGGTTCTTGGTGATATCGGGCACCGTGAACACCGCCGTGCGATCCATCGCGAGGAGTTGCTCAGGCGCGGGCCCATTTCCGATGAGGTTGGTGTTCGCCGCGACGAGGGAGAGATCGGCCGTGGTGCCGCCGTTCGCATACGACCCGGCCAGGAAGGCGCGCTGCGCGCGCGACGGCGAGAACGGGCGCCAGCCGTTCTCGTCGTACAGGTCGACGGCTCCGAAGATCGCGAACCGCTCGCCGTGCGCTCCGGCGTTGACCTGCGCCAGCTTTCGGCCCCAGGAACCGTAGAGCAACCGGCCCGCCGCGCCGGGATCGGAGAAGCCGGTCTTCGTCTGCAGCGACAGCGCCCCGCCCAGCGTGTTGAGACCGAACACCGGATTCGAACCGGGGATGACGTTGACGGAGCGAATCGCGCTCGTGGGAAGGAGGTCCCAGTTGATCGTGTCGCCGAACGGCTCGTTGAGCCGAACGCCGTCGAGGTACAGCGACAATCCCTGCGGGGCGCCCAGCAGCGGCGACGAGAGGAAGCCGCGGTATTGAAAGTCCGGCTGCAGCGGCGCGTTCTGCACGTCGTTGACGTGCACGCTGCCGGTTCCTTCGTTCATATAGCTCGTTAGGTCGAGGCTCTTGTGCTCGGCCAGGTCTTCGGCGCTGATGGTCTGCACGTTCGCGGCGACGCGCTCCCGCGGGAGGTCGGAGCCATGAAGCGGCGTCGTGGCGGTGACCACCGTCTCGTTTTGCGGTGACTCGGGCGGCGCACCGTCTGGCGCGTCCTCGTCGGCGCGCGCCTTCGATGCGGAGACGAGAGCCAGCAGGACGGCGAGTGCGGTCGTTCTCACGCCGACACAGAATCGCTTACGTCTGATCGCGATCAACGATCAATCCGCGAAATCGACTACGACGGGCGTCGTGCTACGACGGACGTCGTACGTGCGGATCAACTACCGCGGATCAACTACCGATGAAGGGAAGTGCCCGCAGGATCGAATCGCCGCAGGTGAAGCCGACGCCGACCCCGAGAGCGACGGCCGCGACGATCGTCAGCGGAATCGCCACTGCGCGCCGCCGGTGATGAGCCGGCAACGGCTGCAGCAGACGGGAGACGCGAGCCGCGAGCGATGCTTCGGTGCCGGTGAGACACGCGATCGCGCCGGTCGCCGGCTGCGCCATCTTCGCGACCGCGACGACCGCGGCGGCCAAGTCGTCGCCCGATATGCCCTCGACGCGGGCCTCCTCGTCGCGCGCGATCTCCACAGAATCCATCCACGCCTTGAGGCGCCGCCTCGCGAAGGGACCGAGCCCTTGCAGATCGGTGGCGAGCTGCGCAAGCCAGATGCGCAAGGGATCGCGGCGGCGAACGTGGGCGCGCTCATGCGCCACCGCGGCCGCGAGCGCTTGCGGGTCGAGCGTGTCACTCAGGTCTTCCGAGCAAACGATCCGGGGGCGGAAGACGCCGACGGTTGCGATCGGAGGCATCTGATGAGGCCGTGCCAGCGCCACGCAGGCACGCGCGAGCGCCCGCATCCAGACGAGCCCCAGCGGCAGGGCCACGAGCGCCGCGACCAGACGGAGGGGCTCGTCCGTCACGGAGGGCTCTTGCAGCCGCCATCCGAGCATCGTCGCCAGCGCCAGCGCCGACGGGAGGAGCGGCAACCACAGGCGGCGCCAGAGCCGCCGCTCGATCTCACGCGCGCTGACGTCGTTGCGCGCAGCGGCGCGTCGCGCCGGAATCCAGCTCGCGAGCCAAGCTGCGCCGCCACAGAGGACGAGCACCATGGTCGCCACGACCAGGTCACGGCTCACGGCGTGATCTCCTCACCGCGTCTATCGTCTTGCCCAGCTCATCAAGCAGGTCGGGGCTGAGCTCGCCCAGCACCTCGACGAGCGCCGCGAGCGCCGGCCGTGGACCGTCGGCCAGCACGCTCGAGAGGGTGCGTGTCAGGCGGGCGCGCTCGATCTCCTGCCGGGGCGCCGACGCTCTGTAGCGGAACACCTTGCCGTCCCTCTCTCTTTCAACAAGCCCCTTCGCGTGGAGACGGTCGAGGACCTTGGCCGTGGTCGTGTAGACGAGCCCGAGCGGATCGCCCACGCGATCATGAAGCTCGCGCCCGGTCACCGTGCCGCCCTCCCAGACGGCGACGAGGATCGCATACTCGAGCTTGCCGCCAGGCAGCGGGCGATCGCCACTCACGGCCGGACGATAACATCACCTCGCGGCAGAGCGGGACCTGTCACTCCGACGTGCGTCGTAGCTGGTCTCTTCTCGGAGCTGCGCGGCGCTTTATCTTCCACACTGGGGGAGGAAAGCGCGGATGGGCTGGCTGCGCCTCGTGATTCGCGTCGGCGCCTTGTGGTTGCTGTCGATCGTTGTGTCCGTCGCCGGCATGGAGCTCGCCCATCGGATGATCCTCGCGACCGAGGGCGCCACAACCGCACAGGCGAACCGAGAGACGGCTTCCGCCGTCTCGCTCCATACCGAGCGCGATCGCACGACAATCAGATTTTCTGCGCGCGGTGAGCGCACCGGTCAGTGACACGCGGCCGAGCCGGACGCGCCATCCGGCGTGTCGCCGCCGACCGTGATGAAACGCCAGTCGTACCCGTCGCGCCGGAGGGTCATTTCAAGGACGCCGTGGACGCCCACGATCTTGGCCTCGAGGGCGGCGGCGTGGGGCCCGCCGAAGGTCGTGTCGTAGTCGCCGCCCCCGGTCCCGACGATGAACGTCCGGATTCCGCGAGCGGCGTCGACCTCCCCCGCCTTGTTCAGCGGAGCGAGCTGCTGATATCCGTGCTCATGGCCATTGAGAACGATCTCGGCGCCCGCGTCGAAAAGCGCGTCCCACAGCGGCGCCGCGGCGACGGCCTCGCCCGATACCGTCCCGGCTTGAAACCGCGGGTGATGCCAGAACGCGAGCGTACAGGACGACGGGTGTGCGGCCAGATCTGCGACCAGCCACTGGTGCTGTGGCGAGCCGGCGTCGCACGAGACCCACCGGCATTCGTCACTCGTATTCAGCGCGATCAGGTGCCAACCACCGACGTCGAAGCTGTAGTAGCCCGCGCCGCGCGGACCCGCGATACCGCTCGTCCGGCCCGATCCGTCGAAGAAGTCGAAGTAGCCTGCGGCCTGGGCGTCGGCGTATTCGTGATTACCCGGGATCGGGTGCGTGATCGCCAGAAGCTCGGGGCGCCCCCAGCTCGGGGCGTAGAACGATTGAAACTCGCTGAGCAGTCCGCTGGCGTAAGCCTCGTCGCCCAGGGGAAGCACAGCGGCGATGTGCCGCGACTGCAGCAACTGGTCCAGCAGATCAGCTGTCGCGCCCTGCTCGCAGCCGCCGCACGCGATGTCGCCTGCGGCGGCGATGACGACGCTGTCCGGTCCGTGACCGGCCGCGATGGAAGCATCGGCCCCCGTCACCGCCGCCGCGTCCGACGCGGGAGCGCGCGCCGCGCATCCGGCGCCGGACAACGACGCTGCCACGCAAAAGGTAGCGACGACACCGATCCGCGGCGCGGTCGACTGCTTTGGCATTCCGCCCAGAAGACGTAACCACCGCGCTTTACGCCTCCAAGTCGAACCGACTCCCGGTTCGACTTGTCAGCCGGTCACTGCGATGCGGCGGGCGCGCCCGGGGCAGCCTCGGTGCGGTCGGGGCCGATCGTGAACCGGTGCAACACCTTCTGATCGCCGTCGACGAGGCTGACCGAAAGCGTCCGGCGATCGGCTTCGATGACGGCGAACCCGTTCTGATTGGCCGCGTAGAGCGAACGCGACGCCGGCTTCGTCGGATAGGTGCCGGCGCCGCCGCCGCCAGCGATCACGAAATGGACGCCGTTCTCGTCGGCGATGTGCTGCAGGTTGTGCTCGTGACCGCAGATGTAGAGGTTTGCGCGGCCGCGCAGGATCGGCATCAAGCGGTCGCGCAGCGCCGCATCGTCACCGTACTTGCCGTCCGAGTAGATCGGATGGTGACCGTAGACAACTTTCCAGCGCGCGCTGCTGCGGCCGAGCTCGGCTTCCAGCCAGTCGAGCTCCGCGCGCGTCACCAGGTTCGTGTCGAGCGCGAAGAACTGAACCGGACCCGCCACGAACGAGTAGCGGCTGGCCGGCATCCGCCATCGGTCGGACCCGCCCGCGTGGAGGATCTCGGCGGCCGGGCTGTCGGCCAGGACCCAATCGTGGTTGCCCAGCGACGCGAAGAAGGGAATGCGCATCGATCCGTAGAAGCGATTGAACTCGTGCTCCCAGCGATCATCGGTCGGCGTCGCGATTCCCGCCGGGTAGAAGTTGTCACCCAGCGTGATCGCGAAGTCGAAGTGCTTGTCCGCGTGGTATCGCGCCATTGCCTCCGCGATGCGCTGCTGACGGCTGTTGCCGTGCTCACCGAAGTCACCGAAGGCGAGCACGCGTACGTGCCGACTGCTGTTCGTCTTCACGCTGAAGACGGGCGGCGCCTCGCGCAAGAAGCGCGGCAGGTTCTGCCCGGCCGCGAAGACCTGGTAGCGCTCGACTTCGCGTGCCAGCCGGGCGCGACGCGCCGGATCGGTTGCGGCGTCGAGCCGTCCCTGCAGGACGCCGACGACGCCCCCGAGGAGAACACGCCGCCACGCGTTTCCGGCGCTGAACGCGACCTCGTCGGAAGGATCGGTCGTCGCAATCCGGCGCAGGACCTCTGCGGCACCGGGCAGCCACGTCATCTTCGAGATCAGAGCGGCCCGCTTCTTCTCGTCCTTCTCCGCCAGAAACTCCTTCTCGAGCTGGTTGATGTCGGCGCGCGCAGACGGAGCCGGGCCTTCTTCGTCGCTGTCGCTCACCTGCGAGCGAAGCGGCGACGGAGCCGCGAGAACCGCGGCCGTCACGAGAAGGACGCCAAGGAGGCGCGCGCGCCGCGAGCGGCCCTGAGTCTGAACTGACGCCATGGGGCGCAGCAGCCTATCGCTTCCCGTCCGTCGATGCATCGCGGGTTCCTAGCTCGGCCGTTAGAAACTGTAACGACGCTGTAACCCATCGCCGCGATTCGAGCGCCAATCGGACCGGCATCGCACTTGCTGTGCTACCGCCCGAAGTGCAGGGGGACGCCATGGAAGGACGCGGGGGATGGATCGGTACGAGTGGGCGCATCGCGATGGTGAGCTTGATCGCTGTCGCAGGCGGCGCGTGCGGCAGCAGCGACCCGCCCGGTACCTCCCAGGGGGTGATGGGGGACAGCGGGGCGGATGCCCAGGCCAGCGGCACCTGCGGTTCGACGCGCACGCAAGTTGACCTGTGCGGCGCGGTCGCGACCGGAACGATCAGGGCATGCGGTCAGGACAGCGAAGGCCAGCCGACCCAGACTGGCTACCTCGAGATTCAGAGCCCCGACGGATCCAAGACGTATGTCTGCGCGACATCGTGGGGCGAATCGACCGGGTACTGGTTCGATCAACCCGACCAGTTCATGTCGGACTCCCGGAGTTGTTGCGGCGGCGCGGCGTCCCCGGTCGCCGCACCGACCGCGCCGACGCCCCCGATCGGCTTCCTGGGCAATCCGCATGCGCCACACGACATCAAGCCTCAGGAGAGCGCTCATCTGGGCGACGGTTTGCTGCGCGAAGACCCGTTCGCGATCGTCGTGCAGAACAGCGGCGACGCGGCGGCATTCCTGGCCGCGCTTCCGACCTGGAACAGCTGGGCGGGCGACGGCATCGCGCACGCTGCGCCGGACGGCAGCGGCGGCTACTACTTCCCGCAATCCGTGATCATCAACTACGCGATCACCGAGACGCGGGACGGTCAGCCGATCGTCGTGGTCGGTCCGGAGGTGTCGACAACCTCCGATGAGATGTCGCCGCTCGGCCATCCGACGTTGGGCGCCTGCGCGAGCGGCGGCGGCGTCGCGCTGGCGCTCACTGCGGGCGAGCTGGAGGGAACCACCCTGAGCAACCACAGCGGCCGCTTCGGCTATGACGCCTCCGTCACGCAGGAGGCGCTCAACAACGCCCAGTCGCTGTTCAACTGCCTCGGCATTCCGGTCACGACGACGATCTATTACCCCCCGAAGGCGAAGAAGGCTCCGTGATGAAGTCGCGAGCGCGAATGCGGCGCTGACCGACGCCCGTCCCGGCTCACGCGCCGCCGCGAGTCGGGCGCGGCTGTAACAGCGCGGCGAGCTCGGCGCGATCGCGACACCCGAGCTTGCGGCTCGCGGACTTCAGCTCCTGGGAGATCGTCGACGGCGCGAGGCCGAGCTCGTACGCGACCAGCTTGACGCTGCCGAGCAGCGCGAACAGGGCGGCCGCGCGCCGTTCGTCTTCGGTGAGGGCCGCCGGCTCGCGCACGTGCGGCGCGTTCTTGCGCGCCAGCAGGAAACGCTTGCCGTCGCTGTCCGTGTGATCGACGAGCGACCAGCG
>DATMZL010000764.1:0-5586 GCA_035607075.1 Polyangia bacterium | reverse complement strand
GGCTCGGCTGCATTGCTGGCGACGTCGGTGGTCTTCGGGGCGCTCGCCTGGGATGCGCATCGTGACTTCGAAAACGCGACGTACCAGCGCCAGGCCGCCGACGCGAGCGATCGCTACAAGCTGGATGCGACGCTCGGAATCACCTTCGCGATATCGGGCCTCGCGTGCGCGGCGGCGTCGTATCTGGCGGGGCTTCGCCAATGATGCGATCGCGGTCGGTGTTGCGCCGGTGGTGGCTGTTGCTTGCAACGATCGCTATCGCGCCATCGTGCAGCTCAAAATCGTCGGACAAGATGGATTCGGGACAGGCGTCCGAAACCGGCGGCATGGACGGAGGCGGCACGGTCGGGACGTCAGGCACCGGCGGCGGCAGCGGCGGAATCGGTGGCAGCAACGGCGCCGCGGGAACTGGCGGAATGGGCGGTGGCCCTGATGGAAGCGCCGGAGCGGGAGACGGCGGTGGAACCACGGGCGCCGGCGGCACCGTCGGTGGAACTGGCGGCGGCACGGTGGGTAAGGGCGGCGCCGGCGGAACCGGCGGCACCGCGGGTAACGGTGGCACCGCGGGATCGAGCGGCACGGCGGGAACCGGCAGCGCGGGAACCGGCGGCAGCGCAGGGACTAGCGGCGCGGCGGGAACCGGCGGCAGCGCAGGAACCGGCGGCGCGGCGGGAACGGGCGGCGCGGCGGGAACTGGCGGCGCCGCAGGAACCGACGGCGCGGCGGGAACGGGCGGCGCAGCGGGAACCGGCGGCGGCGCAGCGGGAACGGGTGGCAGCGCAGCGGGAACGGGTGGCAGCGCAGGAACCGGCGGCACTGCAGGAGCCGGCGGCGTCGCGGGAACCAGCGGCAGCCTTCCACGCGTCTGTACATCGTCCGAGCCGTTCGGAAAGCCCACGCTCGTCCCGGGACTGAACGGGGCGAGCGCCGCCGTCGTCTCCGCGCGCTTCTCGGCCGACGAGCTCACCGCCTACCTCGGCATGTTTCGCGGCCCGCAGGAGGATCTCTTCGTGGCGACCCGCGCCAGCCGTTCGGAGCCGTTCGGCGAGCCAACCACGCTGACCAGCCTGAACACGACCAGCCTCGAAGACTTCGCGTCCCTGACCGGGGACGGCCTCACGATCTACTTCACGAGCACGCGCGACGGTTACTACTCGATTTACAGGTCCAGCCGCGTTTCTCTTACCGCACCGTTCTCGCCGCCCGTCGAAGTGCGCGAGCTCTATTCGCTTGGCGAAGGCAATCCGTACGTCATGCCAGGTGGGAGCGTTTTGTACTTTCACAGCTTTCGCAACTACAACCTCGACGTTTTTCGAACCAAGAAGAAGCCGACCGGCGAGTTCGACACCCCCGAGCTGCTGTCATTCAATACGATCAACCACGACGAGCAGGACGTGGTGGTCTCGCCCGACGAGTTGACGATCTACTTCCGTCGCGAGGGCGATCCGCTTGCGACCGCGTGGATGGCCACGCGAACGTCGGTGTCCGACCCGTTCGGCCCGGCCGTCGCTCTTCCCGAGCTCAATGATCCGTATGCGAGCACGTCTCCCACCTGGATCTCGCCGGATGGATGTCGCCTCTATCTGCAGGAGGTGGATCCAGGCCGCGGATTCTGGCTGTATGTCGCGGAGCGCGTCGGCGGCAGCGGAGGCAACACCGGCTCTGGGGGCGGTGCGGGAGGCCGCGGCGGTGCAGGTGGATCAGGCGGAGCCGGAGGCCGCGGTGGCGCCGCGCCGTAGATGAAGGCGTTACGCGTCGTTCTCTGGCAGCGTCTGGCGCTGTCGACTGTTTCGCTTGCGGCGCTGATACCGGCTTGCGCGCTGGATTCGACGCAGAAGCGCAGCTGCGCCGCGGACGATGATTGCCTTGGCGGATACGTGTGCGAGCGGAACACGTGCGTGCGGAGGGTGGACGCGGGACAGCCGTCGGGAACCGGTGGGTCGGGAACCGGTGGCGTGGCCGGGAGCGGAACGGGCGGCAGCTCCGAGGGAAGCGCCGGAGGCGGCGGCGGCAGCACCGATCATGCCGACGGTAGCGCGGGTACGGTCGTCACCGCGGGAACAGGCGGCAGTGCGGGCGCCGGCGACGCCGCGGGAACTCGCGGCAGCGCAGGTACAGGCGGTATCGGTGGAACCGCCGGCAGCACCGCGGGCACTGGCGGCGCCGCCGGTCCTGGCGGCAATGCGGGTACAGGCGGTTCCGCGGGTACCGGTGGCAGTGTTGCGCGTGTCTGTTCGTCGTCAGAACCGTTCGGAAAGCCCACGCTCGTCCCCGGGCTGAACGACGCCAACGCCGCCGTCGTCTCCGCGCGCTTCTCGTCTGACGAGCTGACCGCCTACCTCGGCATGTTTCGCGGCCCGCAGGAAGATCTCGTCGTGGCCACGCGCGGCAGCCGTTCCGAGCCGTTCGGCGAGCCCACCGTTCTGAGCACGCTCGACTCGCCGAACCTCGAAGATTTCCCATCGCTGACGGAGGACGGTCTCACGATCTACTTCACGAGCACGCGCGACAATTACTATTCGATCTACAAATCTAGCCGCGCTTCTCTCGCGGCGCCGTTCTCTACGCCGGAAGAAGTGCGCGAGCTCTATTCGCTCGGCGAGGGCAATCCGTACGTCATGCCGGATGGAGGGGTGCTCTACTTTCACAGCTTTCGCAACAACAACCTCGACGTGTTTCGCACCACGAAGACGGCGACCGGCAAGTTCGCCGCCCCCGAGCTGCTCCCATTCAACACCGCCTATCACGACGAGCAGGATCCGGTGGTCTCGCCCGACGAGCTGACGATCTACTTCCGTCGCCAGGGCGATCCGCCCGCGACCGTCTGGATGGCCACGCGAACCTCAGTCTCCGAGGCGTTCGGCGAGCCGGTCGGTCTGCCGGAGCTCAACGATCCTTTCGCCGGGGTGTCTCCGACCTGGGTTTCGCCGGATGGATGCCGCCTCTACCTGCAGGAGCGAGATCCAGGTTTCGGATTCTGGGTCTACGTCGCGGAGCGCACCGGCGGCAGCGCGGGAACGAGCGGCAGCGCGGGAATGGGCGGCAGCGCGGGAATGGGCGGCAGCGCGGGAACGGGCGGCAGCGCGGGAACGGGTGGCAGTGTTGCCAGCGTCTGTCCGTCATCGCAGCCGTTCGGTGCGCCCACGCTCGTCCCGGGCCTGAACGCGTTCAACGGCGCTATCGTCTCCGCACGCCTTTCGCCTGACGAGCTCACCGCCTACCTCGGCATGTTTCGCGGCGCGCAGCAGGACAACTTCGTGGCGACGCGAAGCAGCCGCTCGGAGCCTTTCGGCACGCCCACCCTGATGTCAAACCTGAACACGTCGGCCCTCGAGCTCTACGCCTCTGGAACCGGGGACGGTCTCACCATCTACTTTGAGAGCGACCGCAAGAGCTACTCCTCCTTGTTCTTCTCGACCCGGGCTTCGCTCACGGCGTCCTTCCCTGCACCCACCGAGCTCACCCAACTTCACGTCGACGATGAGGGTGGCCCGTACGTGACGCCGGATGGCAGCGCTCTCTACTTCCACAGCTATCGCGGCAACAATCTGCTCGACATCTATCGCGCCCAGAAAACGTCGACCGGCTTTGTCGCCGCCGAAGCGCTGTCGGTAAATTCAAAGTATGACGACGCGCTCCCGGTGGTCTCGCCCGACGAGCTGACGATCTACTTCCGACGGGAGCGCGATCCCAGTGGACTCAACGGCGTCTGGATGGCCACGCGAAGCTCGGTCACGGAAGCGTTCGGTCCTGCCGTCAGTCTCCCCGGACTCAACGTTCCCAATTCGGTGGCCGCCCCTACCTGGATTTCGCCGGACGGTTGCCGCCTGTACCTGCAAGAGCAGGATTCAGCCTCCGGATACTGGGCCTACGTCGCGGAGCGCACGGGCGGCTCCGGAGGTGGCAGCGCGGGAGGCGGTGCCGGTACGGGAAGTGTCGGGGGCCGCGGTGGCGGCGCGCCGTAGGGAAGGCGGCGCGCGTACGATGCGATCGGCACGACGAATCGTTCTCTGGCGGCGTCTGGCGCTGTCGGCTTTATCGATCGGGGTGCTCGTACCCGCCTGCGCGCTCGATTCATCGCGGAAACACAGCTGCGCTGTGGATGATGATTGCATCGGCGGATACGTGTGCGAAAGGGACGTCTGCGTGCGGCGGACGGATGCGGGACAGCCGTCGGGAACCGGCGGCGCCGGGGGAAGCGGGACGGGCGGCAGCACGGAGGGAAGCGCCGGAACCGGAGGCCGCGGCGGAAGCACCGATCATCCCGACGGCAGCGCGGGTACTGTCGTCACCGCGGGAACAGGCGGTAGCGCGGGTACTGTCGTCACCGCGGGAACAGGCGGCAGCGCGGGTACTGTCGTCACCGCGGGAACGGGCGGCAGCGCGGGCACTGGCGGCGCCGCGGGAACGGGCGGCCGCGCAGGCACCGGCGGAGTCGCCGGAGCCGGCGGCACGGGCGGCGGCTCAGTCCCACGCATCTGTTCGTCATCGGAGCGGTTCGGAAGACCCACGCTCGTCCCGGGACTGAACCCGGAAAGCGCGGCGATTGTTTCCGCGCGCTTCTCGCCTGACGAGCTCACCGCATACCTCGGTATGTTTCGGGGCGCTCAGGAGGACCTCTTCGTAGCGACTCGCGCCAGCCGTTCGGAGCCTTTCGGCCAGGCAACCCAACTGACCACGCTGAACTCCCCGAACCTCGACGACTTCGCGTCCGTGACGGCGGATGGTCTCACGATGTACTTCGCGAGCACGCGCGACAATTACTTTTCCATCTACAAATCCGACCGCGCTTCTCTCGCCTCGTCTTTTTCGGCGCCGAAAGAAGTGCGCGAGCTGTATGTGCGCGGCGAGGGCAATCCGTACGTCACCCCCGATGGAGGCGTCCTCTACTTCCACAGCAACCGCAACAACAACCTCGACATCTTTCGCGCCACGAAGAAGGCGACGGGCGAATTCGACACCCCGGAGTTGCTCCCGTTCAACACCATCAACCACGACGAGCAGAACGTGGTGGTCTCGCCCGACGAGCTGACGATCTACTTCCGTCGTTGGGGCGATCCGACCGCGACCGTGTGGATGTCCACGCGAACGTCGGTCGCCGAGGCGTTCGGCGAGGCGGTCGCCCTGCCGGAGCTCAGCGATCCGTTTCAGGGAGCGTCTCCGACCTGGATTTCCCCGGATGGATGCCGCCTCTACCTTCAGGAGGTGGATCCAGGTTTGGGATTCTGGGTCTATGTCGCGGAACACACCGGCGGTAGCGGAGGCAGCACCGGCTCCGGAGGCGGCGGCACGGGAGGCAGCTCGGGAACCGGCGGTATCGGTGGGACAGTCGGAAGCGGCAGTCTCGGAACCGGCGGCGCCGCCGGCACGGGCGGCGTGACACGAATCTGCACCTCCGCCCAGCCCTTCGGCGCGCCCACGGAAGTCCCCGGGCTGAACGGCGACGCCCACGGCGTGATCAGCGCACGATTTTCGCCGGACGAGTTGACCGCCTATCTCGGAATCTTCAACGGCCCTCAGCAGGACACCTTCGTGGCGACGCGGAACAGTCGCTCGGAGCCGTTCGGCACGCCCATCCCCCAGTAC
>DATMZL010000676.1:0-6482 GCA_035607075.1 Polyangia bacterium | reverse complement strand
CTCGCTCTACTACCTGAAGAACGTGGTGCCGGCGCTGGCGCACTTCGCGTCACCGTCGCCGCGGTTCGCGATCGCGATGGTGGCGATGATCGTGGTGGGTCTGGCGCTGGGCGCGATTCACGCGACGTTCTACGGCGGGATCACCGAGAAGCTGCGCAAGGGCGTCGGCGTCGCGCTGGTGACGATCGGCGTGTTCGGGTCGATCAACTACGTGCTGACGCCCAAGGGCGACATCAAGCTGGCGTGGATGACCGACGAGGCCGCCGCGCTGGCGGACGCGCGCGCGACGGGGCGGCGCGTGCTGGTGGATTTCTCGGCGGACTGGTGCAACCCGTGCAAGGAGCTCGAGGTGTCCGTGTTCGCGAAGCGCGAGGTCGCCGAGGTGATGACGAAGTTCACGCTCCTGCGCGTCGATGCTTCGCGCCAGAACGATGTCGTCGACGCCCTGCAGAGCCGTTACGAGGCGGCGACGCTGCCCGCGGTGCGTGTGGTCTCGCCCGAAGGGAAGTTGCTCTTCAAGCTGGTCGACGGCGGCGATCTCCCGCACCCCGACAAGTTCCGCGAGAAGCTCGTCGCCGCGCTACCGGCTAATTGAGCGAATTCTTCAGCTCGGGCGCCGGCGGCGGTAACAGCTTGCGGCCGCGCGCGACGATCTTCTCGAGATCCCAGGTCTGTTCGCGCCGGCGGGCGCCGCGCTTCAGACAGCTGTCGGCACCGTAGCTCGCCCGCAGCGTGTGATCGTCGGTGAAGCGCACGATGCCCGCGTCCATCTCGACGAAGCCGTCGACCGGATCGCCCCAGTCGCAGCGGCGCCGATGTTCCTCCGCCCAGAACGAATCCGGCGGCGGCGCCGGCGCGGGGCCGACGTCATAGAGCGCGTCCGCGGCGGCATCGAGGACCTGCAAGCGGAACCGGCCGGCGGTGTCCGCATCTGGCCCCCACTTCCCGACGAACGCGACGAAGCGGCCGTTCGGGCCCGCGACCGCCGCGAACGCGATCCAGGTCCCGGTGAAGCGCGCCGGCCGGAGCGCCCCGGTCGCCTCGTCGAGGTAACTGACGGCGTCGAGCGGCAGCCACGCGCCCGTCTCGAACTGGCCTCCGATCACGAACGCGCGCGCCGCAGGCGCGTAGGCCAGCACCCGCCACGTACCCTCGATCTCCTTCGACAGGATCTGGCGATGATCGCCGAGCGCCTGCAGCTCGACGCGCGCGCTGCCGTACGACCCGTCATGCGCGGCCGGCTTCGTCTGCACGACGCGCAGGCGCGCGGTCGCGCCGGCCGTCCACGCGCTCGCGTCGGCCGGCGGCGGTGTCGCGACAGCCGCGACGGCCAGCCCATACACGCCGGCGGCCCACACGGGTCGTTCAGAACCCGAGGTGGAACGTGAAGTGCGCGAGGCCGATCAAATGGTACCCGGACGAGTGGTCCTGGGTGTTGTTCACCGCCTGTCCGCCCAGCAGGTAGTGGTAGCCGAAGTCGCCCTGGACGCCGACGCCCATGAACTCGTTCAGGAAGTATTCGTACCCGACGCGGAACCGCGAGACGATGCCCTTGTCGGCGAGCTGATCGTTCGTCACCGGAAAATTCGCGGGCGCGTTCGTGCCCAGGACCACACCGCCCGCGAACCCGCTGTGAATGATGTGCGCGCTCTGGCCGTTCGAGAGCTTCGTCTGTCCGGCCGGGAAATCGACCTCCACGCCGACCAACCCCTGCAGCAGCGTCGCGCTGAAGCCGTCCTTCACGATCTGCAGCAGGCTCGCCGAGACGTCGAAGATGACCAGCTTGAAGCCCGCCTCGAACCCGAAGCCCGGGCCGGCCGCCTGCCGAAACATGTCCTGCGTGTTCGCGGTCGTGCCCCAGCCGAACATGCCGCCGGCGTCCCCGCTCAGGCGGAGGTCCATGACGCGCGCCTCGGCCACCGCGGGAACCGCGATCGCGCCCAGCAGCGCCACGCCGAGCACCGCGCCACGCATCTTCCGGTGGTTCATGGTCATGTCGGCTCCCCCAGCAGCATCTCGATCCGCTGGCGATCGAAGCCGAGCAGCAACCGGCCGCGCACGTCGATGACGGGCACGCGGTCGGTCGGGATGCCCATCTTCGCGGCCTTGCCGGCCAGCTCGCGCGCCGCGTCCGCGTCGCGCTCGATGTCCTTGTCGGCGAACGGAATCTTCCGGCTGGTGAAGTACTGGCGCGCGGCCCGACACGCGCCGCACCAGGACGTGCCGTAGATCGTCACGACGGGCGGTCCGCCGGCGGGCGGCGGCGGCGCCGCACCCGCGTCCACCGCCGGCATCGGCGCGGGACGCATCGACTGCGCGGCGAGCGGCGACGACTCACCGGTCGGGTGCGCCGCCAGCGCGGCCGTCTCGAACGCCTCGCGCGACATCGGCCGCGCGGGCGCGCGGCCCTTGCTGAGGACGTCGTTGAGGTTCGTCACGTAAACGCGACCGCCGCCGCCGGTTTTGTCGGGCGCCGACGGATCGAACACGCGCACCATCCCGCGCGCGTCCTCGGGGACGCTTTCGGGCTTGTCGGTCGTCGCGAAGGTCCCCTTCGGCTCTGCGTACGTGAACAGCCAGCGACCGTCCTTGAGCACCTCGATCGTCGCCGGCGCGCCCGGCGCGGGCGACGGCGCCGACTCGGGCGCGGACCGCTTGCACGCGCCGGCGAGCAGCAGCGCCGTGAAGCAGGCCAGACGAAAGGCGTGGCGCATGGGATCGATTCTACCAGGCAGGAGCCGTCGCGCGCGTCAGCGGCGTCACTTCACTGGCGTCAATTCACCGGCGTCAATTCACCGACACGAGGGCAGAGCCGTCGCGGCCGCAGAAGGTCGCGTCGCTCTCGTAGCGGCGCGAGCAATGCGGGCAGATCTTCCCCATCAGGCTGATCCCGGCCATCCCGCCGGCGGCGCTGGCGCCGTACGCGGCGGGTCCGCTGCCGAGGGCCACCGTCAGCGGCACCAGCTCGTCGCCGTCGAACGGGCAGAACTTCTTCATCGCGTCGAACGACCGCCGGCAGCTGGGGCAAGTCACGCCCGGCGCCGCCGCACGCGCCGCCGGATCGCCGACGGCGAGCAGCTCGCGCGCATCGTGCGGACAGAACTGCAGCCCGGCCTCGTACTCCCGCTGGCAGGCGGGACAGACCAGCGAGCGCGCCGGCGGAGCGGCACCCGCGGACGGCCGCGCGCCCGCTGTCCGCCGTCCGGCGCCGGACGCGCCGCGCCGCGCGCGCGCGAACGGCCACACGATGTACCCCAACAGCGCAGCCGCCAGCACGATCACCGCGCCGAAAAGGACGAGCTCGACCGGCTGCATGGGCGATCTCCCACGCTAGCAAAACCGACGACGACGGGGAAGCCCGCCTCGTCAGGTCTTCTTTTTCGCCGGTTTCTTGCCGCCCGGCGCCGCGGTCGGCTTCGCGCCCAGCTTGATGACGGCTTCTTCGACCGCCTGCTTGACCGCGCTCTGCAGCGCCGCCTTCGAGGCCCGAGCGCCGTCAGCGGCCATCCGCTTCTCCGACACCTCCGCCTCGACCCCCGACTCCCCGTTGCCCTCGAAGGCAAACTTCGCGTCGGGGATTGTCGCGCCGATGATCGCCAGCCGGACGTTGACGGCGAGCTGCTTCAACCGGCCGCCGGGGCGCGGATCCTTCATCTCTTGCTTGAAGTTTTCGATCCGCACCGTCACGTCGAAACCGCGCAGTTTTCGCCGGGCCAGCTCGTCCGCCAGGGCCGTCGGATCCCCGCCCGCGCCCTTGACGTCGGAGGCCCATTCAGGCCGGGAGGCGAGCTCTGCTTTCAGCGCTTCGGCCGCCGCCGTCTTGACCGCCGCATCCACGTCGGGGCCCGCCGTGACCTCCTTGATCTGGAAGTAGTATTTCGGTTCCGCCGCCCGGGCCGTCGTCGCCGGGACGACCGTCGCTGCGGCCGCCAACAGCGAAGTTGCGAAAAGCGCGCCTTTCATGTCTCCTCCTCGTTGCCTGTATACTGCGCCCGGTGCGGGCGCCAAAGTTCTTAACGTCGGAAACCGCTTTCCAATTCATGGCTTCCACCCGTAGAGAGGGTCGATGATCAAGCTCACGCTGACGGAAAAGGGAGGCGAGCCCAAAGTGCTCACCTTCGACAAGGACGAGATCACGATCGGACGCGTCTCCGGAAACGACATCGTGCTCGCGAAAGGAAACATCTCGAAGCGGCACACGCGCCTGACCAAGCGCGGCGAGAGCGGCATGGAGATCGCCGACCTCAAGAGCACGAACGGCACCTACGTGAACGGGCGCAAGATCGCCGGACCGACGGTCGTCGCCGCCAGCGATCGCATCTACGTCGGCGACTTCCTGATCGGCATCGACCTCCCCGCTGGCGCCGAGCAAGGTGGTTTGCACAGCCCCGCCAGCACGACCAGCGCGTCGCGCCGCCTTCCGGTTCCGCCGCCACCGCCGCCGCCCGCGCGCGGTGGATCGAACGCGGCACGGCTTCCTGACGAAGAGACGTCGTCGGGGATCGACGAGGAGGAAGAAGAGCTCGCAGCGCGGCCGCCGCGCGCGGGCCGCGCGATCCCGCCGCCGCCACCGCCGCCGCCGTCGCGCAAGCCGACGCCGCTCGCGAGCGCGTCGCTGGGTCTGGACGACGAAGAGGAGGAACCATTCAGCGACGGGCCGACTGTGGAACCGGCGCAGCCTTCGGACGATACCGGAAACGTCGGTCTGTTCCAGCACACGCGGCGCGGCGGAGACGACGAGGTCGACGGCGCCTCGCGGCGCGTCCCGACGGGAAACCGTCCCGGCGCGGGCGGCGGCGCGGTCGCACAGGCGCCGGCGTTCGGCGGGGTCACCGGCCCCGTCGCGAGCTCGCCTGCCGACACGAGCGGCGCCGGCGCCGCGGCCGGCCTCGAGACGCTGCTCGCCGATCCGGCGGTCACGCAGATCCTGATCACCGCGCCCGACGCGGCGCTTGTCGATCGCGGATCGGGGCTGTCGCTGTACGACGACAGCCTGGGCGATCCCAACGCCGTCGCGGACGTGCTCTGGCGCTACGCGAACAACGCCTACCCGCCGCCGCCGCCCGACAACCCGGTCGTGGACGTGCGTCTGCCCGACGGCACGCGCGTCTCGGCGGCGTTTCCGCCGGCCGCGCTTGCCGGCGTGGTCGCGTCGATCCGGCGGACCGTTCTGCCCGAACGCGTCCTGGTCGACCTCGTCCCGGGCGCCAACAAGGACGTTCAAGGGTTGCTGGATGCGCTGGTCGCGACGCGACGGAACGTAATAGTCACGGGCGACGTCGCCGCGCTGTCGTCGGTGCTCGCGGCGTTCGGACGCGAGATCCCGGCCGATCGCCGCGTCGTCGCGATTGCCGCGTCGGCGCGCGGGCGCACGGGCTGGATCGATCTCGCGCCCGCGAGCGATGCGACCGGGCTGCTGCGCGTGGCTGCCGCCCTGCGGCCCGATCACCTGATCGTCGGCGAGCTGGCCGGCCCCGAGGCCGGCGAGCTGGTCCTTCTCGCGACGCGCGGCCAGAACGGCATGCTGATCGCGATGCCGGGCCGCAGTGCCAGCGAAGCCGTCACGCGCTTCGGCACGCTCGCGGCGGTCGGGCTGGGCACGGCGGCGACCGCGCCGGCGCTCGTGGCGAACACGTTCGATCTCTACGTCCACGCGGTGGCGGCGGACGGCGGCGCGCGGATCATCGAGGTCGGTGAGCTGCGCGCAGCAGGAGCCGAGCTGGCGCTCGACGTCGCGCTGTCGCTTCATGGCGACGGGGCAAAGCGGGATCCGGCGAGCGGGCGACTGCAGGGCCGCGGCGTTTCGTCGCGCCTGGGCGCCGCCCTGTCGACGGCCGGCAGCCCGCTGGCGGCGGCGCTGGTCGCAAAGTAGCCGAGCAGGCAGGCGAAGACGTTGGCCCGTCGCAAGCGCCCGGCGGCGGGAGAGGCGGTGTTCTTCGATCGCTTTCGCTCCGCCATAGCCCGCCTCCCCGCCGGACTGATCCGCGCGCGGCCGGCGGCGACGCCCGAGGCGATCGCGCGCGCGGAGACCGAGCTGGGCCGGCCGCTGCCCGCCGCCTACGCGTCGTTCCTTCGTTCATTCGACGGCGCCGACCTGTTTCACGAGAGCGTCGTGATCGCGGGCGTCGGGCCGGGCGCGCCGCGCGCGCTGGCGTCGCTGCCGCAGGACCGCGAGGACGAGCTGGTGTTCGCCGAGGCGCTGTCGGGAGACCGCTATGCGCTCGACGCCGCGGGGCGCGTGCTGCGCTGCGATCCGGGCGCCGAGGAGCGCGCAGTCGCGGGGTCCACCTTCGAACACTGGCTGGACGCGACCGTCGCGCGCGAGCAGTTGCTGTTCGGCCCCGACGGTGAGTACGCGCCCGACGTTTTCGATCCGTCGGGGCAAGAGGTGGCGCCGACGATCGCGCTCCGGCAGGCCGAGCGCGCGTTGAAGGTGGATCCCGACGCCGCCGACAGCGAGCACGCGCGCGGGCTGGCGCTGG
>DATMZL010001220.1:0-3049 GCA_035607075.1 Polyangia bacterium | reverse complement strand
CCTCTCGTTCCCCAGCGGGACGTCGATGATCAGCGGCTCGCCCTGCGAGTTCCGCACCGGCACCGCCGGGGCGTGCTCCATGTTCACGCTGACGTACTCGGCGTGCTGCTGCCCCTCGCGGTCGATGTGCTGGCGAAAGTAGGACTGGCGGTAGTACAGCCCCACCGCCACCAGGGCCAGGCCCAGATCAGAGGCAGTCTTGAGGTGGTCGCCCGCCAGCACGCCCAGGCCGCCCGAATAGATGGGCAGCGATTCGTGAATGCCGAACTCCGCGGAAAAATACGCGACCGGACGCACGCGCAGCGGGCCGGCGTGGACGGAACCCCACGTCCGCGTCGCGCCCAGGTAGTCGCGCAGCTCGCGGAAGGCGCTGTCGACGCGGGTGCGCAGGGTGGCGTCACCCGCGAGCTCCTCGAAACGGTCGGTCGAAAAGCCGGCCAGCACCGACACCGGATTGTGGTTGGCGGCCCGGAAGGCCTCCGGATCCAGGTCGCGAAACAGTTTGATGATGTGCGGGTTCCACGCCCACCACAGGTTCCGCGACAGCTCGGTGAGCTGGCTTTTGAACTTTTCACCGGTGGTCATGGGGCAGGGACACTATCACCTTTCCGGACGGTCCTATCACGCGATCACCGCCGGAAAATGTGGTTATAGTTCCGCTCCGCAAACAACCAAGACCCGACACGATGATGGACGGACAGCAGCGTTTCATTTCACTGGTGATGGCCGGCGGCAAGGGCTCGCGGCTGTTTCCTTTGACCCTCGATCGCGCGAAGCCGGCGGTGCCGTTCGGCGGTCGCTACCGGATCATCGACTTCGTTCTCTCGAACCTGGCCAATTCGGGCATTCGCTCGGTTTACGTGCTGACGCAGTACAAGTCGCAGTCACTGGCCGAGCACGTGCAACGGACCTGGGGATCGCGCAGCGCGCTCGACAACTTCGTCACCGTCGTGCCCGCCCAGATGCGCATGGGCGAATCCTGGTATCGCGGCACGGCCGATTCGGTCTTCCAGAACCTGCACCTGATCGAGGAATACCGGGCGGACGCCGTCCTGGTGTTCGGCGCCGACCACATCTACAAGATGAACATCAGGCAGATGACCGACTTCCACTTCCAGAAGGGGGCGATCGCGACCGTCGCGTGCTTGCCGATCAAGAAGTCGGAGGCGTCGCAGTTCGGGATCGTCGAAGTCGACGAGGACTGGCGCATCACCGGCTTCCAGGAAAAGCCCGAGCACGATCCCGTGACGATCCCCGGTGATCCGGAGCACTGCCTCGGGTCGATGGGCAACTATGTGTTCGCGCCCGGACCGCTCATCGAGGAGCTGCGCGCCGACTCCGAGCGGCAGTCGCACCACGATTTCGGACGCAACATCTTGCCCGAGATGTTGAAGAGCAGGCGCGTCTTCGCTTACAACTTCGGGTTGAACCGGATTCGCGGCGTCTCCGACGAGGTCGAGAATGCTTACTGGCGCGACGTCGGGACCGTCGACTCGTACTTCGACGCCAACATGGACCTCAAGAACGTCGTTCCCAGCCTGAACCTCTACAACTGGGACTGGCCGATCATCACCGCCAACTACCCGGATCCGCCGGCCAAGCTGGTGTTCGACGACGACACCCGGCGCGGCGTGGCGCTGCAGTCGATCCTTTGCGGCGGGTGCATCATCGCGGGCGGCTTCGTGAAGGACTCGGTGCTGGGGCGCAACGTGTTCGTCGATTCGGGCGCGCGCGTCGAGGCGTCGGTGCTGTTCGACAACGTCTACGTCGGACGGGGCGCGCGCGTGCAGCGGGCGATCATCGACAAGAACGTCCGCGTTCCCGACGGCGACCACATCGGCCACGATCTGGCGCGCGATTCGCTTCGCTACACGGTCAGCGAGGGCGGGGTGACGGTCGTGCAGAAGGCGAAGGACACGCTGCTGACGCGCTCGCGAAACTTCTGAAATCAAACGGGCCGTGACTTCACCTTCGCCGATCGCCCTCTGCATCCACGGACATTTCTACCAGCCGCCGCGTGAGAACCCGTGGACGGATCGGGTGCCGCGCGAGCCGTCGGCGGCGCCGTTTCACGACTGGAACGCGCGCATCCACTCCGAGTGCTACCGCGCGAACGCGTTCGCGCGCATCAACGACGGCGCCGGCCGCATCGAGGCGATCGTCGACAACTACGATCGTATCTCGTTCAACTTCGGGCCGACGCTGGCGCGCTGGCTGGGGCGGCATGACCCGTCGGCCGAGGCGCGGCTGCGCGAGGCCGACGTCGCGCAGCGCAAGCGGCTGGGCAGCGGCGGGGCGATCGCGCAGGCGTATGCGCACCCGATCGTCCCGCTCTCGAACGCGCGCGATGCGCGCACGCAGCTGGTGTGGGGGCTGCACGACTTCAACCGCCGCTTCGGCCACGGCGCCGACGGTCTGTGGCTGCCCGAGACGGCGGTCTCGCCCGAGACGCTGGAGACGCTGATCGAGCTCGGCGTTCGTTACACGATCCTGGCGCCCGAGCAGATCACGGCGGTGCGCATGCGCGGGACCGAGGAGTGGACGGCGGTCGATCGCGACACGCTGGATACGGGGCGAGGCTATTTCTGGCGGCACCGCGACGGATCGGGCCGGACGATCGCGCTGGCGATCTTCGACGGTCCGCTGTCGCGCGCGGTCGCGTTCGGCGAGACGGCGAACCGCGCCGAGAGCTTGCTGGACGCAGTCAGCGTGTCGGCCGAACGGTCCAAGGTTGCCGGGCAACGGCTGGTGCTGTGCGCGTCCGACGGAGAGCTGTGGGGGCACCACAAGAAGTTCGCCGATCTCACGCTGGCGTTCGCGACCCGCGTCGAGGCGCAGCGGCGGGGAATCGAGGTGACGAACCTGGGCGCGTATCTGGCGCGCCACCCGCCGGCTTGGGAGGTGCAGCTCGCGGAAGGCCCCGACGGAGAGGGGACGGCCTGGAGTTGCTCGCACGGTCTCGGACGCTGGAAGCGCGACTGCGGCTGCAACATGGGCGGCCCCGAGGCGGGCAACCAGGCGTGGCGCGGGCCCTTGCGACGGGCGCTGG
>DATMZL010000545.1:0-2660 GCA_035607075.1 Polyangia bacterium | reverse complement strand
CTGGGCGCTGATCGTGTCGAGCGTGCTATTCGCGGTCAGCCATGTCGTGGTCATTCCGAATCCGCAGCGCCTGGCGGTGTTCTTCCCGGCGTTGCTGTTCGGCTGGATGCGCGCGCGCACCGGCTCGATCGTACCGGGTGCGCTGTTCCACGCGCTGTGCAACATCCTCTCGGACGTCTTGCACGTCTCGTACTTCGGGCAGTGATCGACTACTTCTGCGCTTCGACGTAACGCAGCCGCAGGTCATAGAGGAGGCTGGCGATCAGCTTCTCCTCGGCCGGCGTCAGGTTGCCCTTGGTCTTCTCTTCCAGCATCACGAGGATGTCGATCGTGTGCTTCGCCAGCGGCAGGTCCTTCTGCGGCGCGCCGACGTCGGGATGCTCGAGCTCACCCAGGTGAAGCAAGGCGGAGCTGCCCAGCGAGAGCACGAACGTGTGGAAGTCGACCGCGGGCAGGCCCAGCGGGCCGGGGCCCGGCGCCGCATCGGCCGTTGGCGGCGGTGCCTCCGCGGGAGGGCGGGGATCTCCGCCCTCGCTGAAGCTGCGCCGGTCAGTCACGGTGAACCCGCCCTTGCCTGTCGTGTCGGCCATGGGCGGGAAGGTTACGCACGCCCCCGGCCGGTTTCAATGACCCTACCACGACTTCGCGGGGTTCCGGATCTAGCCGGATTTAGTTCGACGCAGGCGACTCGGACTCGGACTCGGTCTCGGTCTCATCAGGCTCGTCGGCGGCAGAGGCGGTTTCCTCAGGCTCGGCGCCGCCGTAGACGCCCTTATCCGCGACGTCGTCGAGGGACTTGAGATGCTTCTCGTAGTCCTTGCGGGTGAGGAGGCCCTTCTTGATGTTGCGCTCGACCGTACGGCGGTCGAGCAGACGGGAAGCCTTGACGTCCTGGTCACGAGCCATGGCGGCTTTAGCTAGCACACACCGTGGAAATATCCTAGGGGACGCGTCGGTTGTAAGCTGCGCGCCGCCATGGACGTCCGCGTCATCAACGAGCTCGTACACAAACAGTCTGCCTTCATCGAAAAGCTGAACGCCGAGATCGGAAAGGTCATCGTCGGTCAGAAGGCGATGATCGAACGCATCATGATCGGCCTGCTGACAGGCGGGCACGTCCTCTTGGAAGGCGTACCGGGCCTGGCCAAGACGCTGACGGTCCGGACGCTGGCCGACATCCTCGCGATGAAGTTCCATCGCATCCAGTTCACGCCCGATCTGCTGCCCGCGGACATCGTCGGCACCGTCATCTACAACCAGGCGCGCGCCGAATTCGTGCCGAAGCAGGGCCCGATCTTCGCGAACCTGGTGCTGGCCGACGAGATCAACCGCGCGCCCGCGAAGGTCCAGTCGGCGCTGCTGGAGGCGATGCAGGAACGCCAGGTGACGATCGGCGACACCACGCACAAGCTGCCCGATCCCTTCCTGGTGATGGCGACCCAGAACCCGATCGAGCAGGAAGGAACCTACGCGCTGCCCGAAGCGCAGCTCGATCGCTTCATGTTGATGATCAAGGTCGGGTACCCGACGCGCGAGGAAGAGCGCGCGATCATGGACCGCATGACGTCGCCGATGAAGGCCGTCGCCGAGAAGGCCGCGACGCCGCAGGAGATCGCGGAGGCGCGCAGCGTCGTGGGCGAGATCTACATCGACGAGAAGATCCGCGACTACATCGTCAGCATCGTGCACGCCACGCGCGAGCCGAAGGCGCACGGGCTGGCCGATCTCGCCGACTACATCGCGTTCGGCGCCAGCCCGCGCGCGTCGATCTACCTCAACATGGCGGCGCGCGCGCACGCGTTCCTGCGCCACCGCGGCTACGTCACGCCCGAGGACATCAAGGCGATCGGCGTCGATGTCCTGCGCCACCGTGTGATCCTGACGTACGAGGCGGAGGCGGAGGACGTCACGGCGGAGACCGTGGTGCGCAAGCTGTTCGAGCGCGTCGAGGTTCCGTAGGCAGCGGGGCCCGCGCCGCCTGTCGCCTGTCGCCCACATTTTTTTGGTCATGCTGCCCAGCGAGCTGCTCAAGCGGATCCGCAAGATCGAGATCGTCACCCAGCGCCTGGTGCGCGACCGGATGGCGGGCCAGTACCACTCCGTGTTCAAAGGCCGCGGCATCGCCTTCGAGGAGGTGCGACCCTACATCCCGGGCGACGACATCCGCTTCATCGACTGGAACGTCACCGCGCGCATGAACGAGGCGTACGTGAAGCTGTTCAGCGAGGAGCGCGAGATGACCGTGCTGCTGGTCGTCGACATGTCGGCGTCCGGGCGCTTCGGATCGCGGCAGCGCGAGAAGCGCGATCTCGCCGCCGAGATCGCGGCGGTGCTGGCGTTCTCGGCGATCAAGAACAACGACCGGGTGGGGCTGATCATCTTCACCGACGAGGTCGAGAAGTACGTGCCGCCCAAGAAGGGCAAGCGTCACGTGCTGCGCGTGGTCAGCGAGATCCTGTCGTTCTCGGAGAAGAGCCGGCGCACCGCGCTGGACGTCGGGCTCGATTTCCTGGGACACGTCATCCGGCGGAAGGCGGTCGCCTTCCTGATCTCGGATTTTCTGGCGCCGGTTTCGAGCTACGAGCACGCGCTGCGCATCACCTCGCGGCGCCACGATCTGATCCCGGTGAGCGTCAGCGACCCGCTGGAGGAGGCGCTGC
>DATMZL010001600.1:0-7719 GCA_035607075.1 Polyangia bacterium | reverse complement strand
CGGTCGTCATCCAGGACGGCAAGTGGCAGCGCCAGATCACGATCGACACCGTCACTGCCTGCCAGGAGAAGGTGATCGACAACCCCGATCTCCTGCGCCTGCCCCGGAACCAGAGCGAGGGGCACATCCCCAAGATGGCGCTCACCACCGGGCAGCTGGACGCGCTCGAGTGCCTGCTCCGCAAGGTCGGCATCTCCGACAGCGAGTTCACGACCGAGACCGGCAGCGGCCGGGTGAACTTCTACGCGGGCGGCGGCGGCACCGCCTCGTACGACGCCAGCCTGAACGGCGGCGCCGCGTTCACGTCGGTGCGGCCGTGGTGGGACAGCCTCGATAATCTCAAGAAGTACGACATCATCTTGCATTCCTGCGAGGGCTCGCAGGGTTCGTTCGGCAACGGCAGCGAACCGATGTCGACGAAGAGCATGGAAGCGCGCCAGGCGCTGCAGGACTTCGCCGACATGGGCGGCCGCGTGTTCGCCTCGCACTGGCACGTGTACTGGTTCGAGCGCGGACCGGCCGCGTTCCAGTCGATCGCGACCTTCAACCACCGCAGCCCGGGGCTCCCCAATCCGTACAACGCGACCGTCGATCAAGGGCACGAGAAGGGGATGGCGCTGGCGCAGTGGCTGGTGAACGTGGGCGGGTCGACGACGCTGGGGATCCTGCCGATCGCGCAGGACGCGAATCAGACGACCGTCGACAGCGTCGCGGGCGGCATCACCTCGCAGCGCTGGATCTACGCGGCCGATCGCAACCCGCAGGCGGTGCAGTACATGACCGCGACGACGCCCATCCCCAACGGGACCTGCGGCCGCGTCGTGCTGAGCGACATCCACGTCTCGAGCGGCGGCGCGAACAGCGACACGCCGAACAAGCCGTTCCCGACGGGCTGCACGACCACCGAGCTGTCGCCCCAGGAGAAGACGCTGGAGTTCATGCTTTTCGACATCGCGTCCTGCGTCAAAATCATCGTTCCCTGAGGGGCAATCCACCGCCAATCAGCGATCGTTTACGGCCAACTTAGTTGACATTCGCATGCGCCAACACCCCATGATCGCGCGCCTATCACCGTGGCGCGTGGGTTGCTTCGAGCATCACTGCTCTTTATAATCGCGCCGCTTTAGCCGCCCGCTGATCAGGCGCTCTTTCGTTCCGTTCCATCGAGGAGGCTCCCATGACCGGTCGTTCTTTGTATCGCGTGCTTCGCTGGGTCGCGCTTGCGGCCGTGGCGCCCGTCCTCTGGGCCTGTAACGCACGCACGCTCGAGCGGCCGCAGATCACCCCCGAGCAGACGTACGGGAAGAACTTCGCGCAGACCATCAACCGCGACATCGACCTCCTGTTCCTCGTCGACAACTCGACGTCGATGAAGCCGGTGCAGGCCAACCTGACCCGCAACTTCCCGACCTTCATGACGGCGCTGCGCGCCATTCCGGGCGGTCTGCCCAACGTGCACATCGCGGTCATCTCGTCGGACATGGGCGCCGGCGACGGCTCGATCGGTCAGTGCAACGCGAGCGGCGGCGACAACGGCATCTTCCAGACGATGCCGCGCGGGATGACGTGCATGGGCGGGGCGAGCGGAATCATGAACGGCGATCCGTTCATCTCCGACATCGGCGGCGTGAAGAACTACAGCGGAAACCTGGAAGACGTGTTCAGCTGCATCGCGGCGCTCGGCGACCAGGGGTGCGGTATGGAGCAGCAGTTCGGATCGATCGTCCGTGCGCTGGGCGCCGACGGGGCGGGGCCGCCGAGCGAGAACGGGAACTTCCTCCGGCCGACCGCTTACCTGGGCATCATCATCATCTCGAACGAGGACGACTGCACCAGCGGCGTCGGCCCGAACTTCTACGACACGACGGCGAACAACAGCCTCGACTCGCAGCTCGGACCGCTGCAGAGCTATCGCTGCAACGAGTGGGGTCACATCTGCGACGGCGGGAAGCCGATCCGCCTGGCCCCGACGGGTGCAACGACGGACATGATGCCCTACACGAGCTGCACGTCCGCAGAGGGCGCCGGCTACCTGAAGACCGTCCAGGAGACCGTCGGGCAGATCATGGCGCTCAAGAACAACGATCCCAGCATGATCCTGGTCGCCTCCATCCAGGGCCCGCCGACGCCGTATGTGGTCAAATGGAAGGCGGCCCCGGTCACCGACACCGGTCCGTGGCCCTATGTCGACGCGGCCTGCATGTCCACGACCGGCGACGGCAGCTACGCCGATCCGGGCGTCCGCATGGCGGAGTTCGTGTCGGCGTTCGGCGGCAACGGCCTGCAGCTTTCGATCTGCGCGGGCCAGTACTCGACCGCGCTGATGCGCATCGCCGAGCTGATCGGCCAGACGATCCAGCCGCCCTGCATCATGCAGCAGGTCGCCTACAAGCCGGGGACCATGGACTACGACTGCACGGTCACCAGCCACTCGAAAGACTCGCTGGGCACGGTCAAGGACACCAGCCTTCCGGCCTGCGGCGGCCCGGCCAACCAGGGCCCGCCGTGCTGGCAGCTGGTCGACGGCGGCGGCGCGGGCGGGACCTGCGCAGGCGGGAAGATCGTCGATCCGATGATGCTGATGGACCCGAACGCCACGATGGGCGGCAGCCAGAACGCGACCGTCAACTGCTCGCTGTGTGATCCGATGCATCCGGACGCGACGCGCGGCTGCAATTAAGAAGTCGTAAACTGCGCGGAGCGATGCTCCGCGTTGCGAAGAGGTGGCGCCCCGGCAGCGGCGACAAATCGCCGCTGTCCGTCGCGGGCGACAGCCGCGGCGTGCTTTGCCTGCACGGCATCACCGGCACGCCGTTCGAGATCCGGCCGCTCGCCGAGGCGCTCGGGCGGCGTGGCTGCAGCGTGCTCGCGCCGATGCTCGCCGGCCATGGCGGTACGCTGGCGGACCTGGCCGCGACCGGCTGGACCGACTGGCTGCGTTCGGCGGAGGCCGCGCTCGACAGCCTGCAGGCGCGCGTCGGCGGCCGTCCCGTCGCCATCTGCGGCTTCTCGATGGGCGGCCTGCTGGCGTTGCGCCTGGCGCGGCTGTTTCCCGAGCGCATCTCGGCGCTGGTCGTGATGTCGACGCCGCTGCGCCTGCGCCGCTTCCAGGTCGCGGGCATCCGCGCGCTCGCGCGCCTGCCGATCGATTTTCGCGCGCACCCGGCGGCGTGCGTGCCGAAGTTCGCGGGCTCGGACGTCTCGGACGAGGAGCTCCGCTACGAGAACCCGGGCCTGCGCGCATTTCCGATCGCGGCGCTGGAGGCGCTCCTCGACCTGATGGACACGGTGCGCGCCGATCTGCCCGCGATCCAGGCGCCGGTGCTGGTCGTCCACGGACGCCAGGATCACACCGTCCCGATGGAGGACTCGCTGGAGCTTACGGGTTGCCTCGGCAGCGCGGTCATCGAACGCCTGTGGCTCGACAAGTCGTTCCACATCGTCACGCTGGACGTCGAGCGCGACATCGTCATCGACGCCGCCACCCGCTTCCTCTCCCAACACGCCGGCTGGCCCGCTTCAGCGTCGTAGGTCGTTAAGGACCCGTTCAGCGACCGTAGCACTGCCCCGCTTAGAAGGGCGACGCAGCACGGCGCCGCTTAGAAACGGCGATAGGTGATAAGGTCGCCGGCGCTGTGCAGGATTTGATACTGGCGATCGATCAGGGGACGACGGGGACGACGGTGTTGGTGCTCGACGCGGCGCGGACCGTGCGTGCGCGGGGGTACCGCGAGTTTCCGCAGATCTACCCGCGGCCCGGCGAGGTAGAGCACGATCCCGAGGCGATCTGGGGTTCTGTGACCGGCGCGATGGGCGACGCGCTCAAGGGCTTCGACACGAAGCGCATCGCCGCCATCGGCATCACCAACCAGCGCGAGACGACGCTGGTGTGGGATCGCGCCGACGGTCGTCCGGTCGGCAACGCGATCGTGTGGCAGGACCGGCGGACCGCGCCGATGTGCGCGCAGCTGAAGGCGGACGGACACGAACCCACGCTGCGCGCGCGCACCGGCCTCGTGCTCGATCCGTATTTCTCGGCGACGAAGATCCGGTGGATGCTCGACAACGTCGCCGGGCTGCGCGCCCGCGCCGACACCGGCCAGCTCGCCTTCGGGACCGTCGACAGCTTTCTGATCTGGCGGCTGTCGGGCGGCAAGACGCACGCGACAGACATCAGCAATGCGTCGCGCACGCTGCTTTACGACATCCGCGCGCGCCGCTTCGATCCCGAGCTGTGCGCGCTGTTCGGCGTGCCGGCCTCGATGCTTCCCGAGGTCTGTCCGTCGTCCGGGCGCCTCGCCGAGACGCACGGCGTGCCGGGCCTGCCCGACTTCATTCCCATCACCGGCGTCGCCGGCGATCAGCAGGCCGCCCTGTTCGGGCAGGACTGCACGGAGCCGGGCGACGCGAAGTGCACGTTCGGGACGGGCGCGTTCATGCTGATGAACGTCGGCGCCGAGCCCAAGTTTTCGACGCGCGGGATGCTGGCCACCGTCGCCTGGACGATCGATCAAAGTGGGACCCTCGAAGGGTCCCACACCCCCCGCGACGGGTCCCGCCAGGCGGAGCCCGGCGGTACCCACGCGATCACGGACGCGTCGCGCGCGACGTCGTATGCGCTCGAGGGCAGCGCGTTCATCGCCGGCGCGCTGGTGCAGTGGCTGCGCGACGGGCTCGGCGTGATCGAGAAGGCCGCCGACATCGAAGCGCTCGCGCGTTCGGTGCCCGATTCGGGCGGCGTCACGATCGTCCCAGCGCTGACCGGCCTGGACGCGCCCCACTAGCGCGCCGAGGCACGCGGCCTCATCACCGGGCTGACGCGGGGCACGACCAAGGCTCACATCGCGCGCGCCGCGCTGGAGGCGATCGCGCTGCAGAACGTCGACCTGCTGGCGGCGATGCAGGCCGATGCCGGCATCGCGATCAACCACCTGCGCGTCGACGGCGGCGCCGCCGCGAACGATTTGCTGATGCAGATTGAGGCCGATCTGCTGGGCGTGCAGATCTTCAGGCCGGAGATGGTCGAATCGACGGCGCTGGGCGCCGCCAAGCTGGCCGCGCTCGGCATCGGCCTGCCGCCCGTCGAAAAGGGAGGCCAGACCGCCCGTATGCGCATGTTCAATCCGGCGATGCCCGCCGCCAAGCGCGACGAGCTGCTGGAGCAGTGGGCCGCCGCCGTCGCGAAGGCGTAGCCGTGAGGGCGGCCGGGGCGGGCCTTTACCCGGTAAAAACCGCAAAGAAATGGGTTGATCGACCGCGGGCGTATTTGCGACCTTTGACCCTTCGATGACGACGGCGCCACCGCTCTCTGGAGACCCGGATCCGGGCCTGCCTCTGGTCGCGGCCGGGTTGTCGCATGCGGGCCAGCAGCGCCCCGAGAACGAGGACGCGTTCGGCAGCTTCGTCGAGAACCGCCTGTTCATCGTCGCCGACGGAATGGGCGGCCACAACGCCGGCGAGGTCGCCGCCGCGATGGCGATTGACTGCGTCGAGGGGTTCTTCACCTCGTACCACGCCGATCCGCGTCAGGTGTGGCCCTACGGCGTCGACCGCGCGCTGTCGCTCGCCGCCAATCTGCTCCGCGTCGGCATCAAGGTCGGCAACGACAAGATCCGCGAAGCTGCGGCCGCCGATCGCTCGCGGGCGCGGATGGGGGCGACGGTGGTCGCGATGGCCGTCGGCGAGAGGCAGGTCGCGATCGCGCACGCCGGCGACAGCCGCGCCTACCGCCTGCGCGACGGCGAGCTGAAGAAGCTGACGCGCGACCACTCGATCGCCGAGGAGATGCGCGCCGCGCGTCCCGAGATGACCGACGAAGAGCTGGCCGGCTTCGCGCACCGCAACGTCGTGATGCGCAGCCTCGGCAGCAAGGACGAGCTCGAGCCGGACGTCTACGTCAACAAGGTGGCCGCGGGCGATCTCTACCTGCTCTGCACCGACGGTCTGTGGGGCTCGGTGCCGGACGCGAAGATCGAGACGATCCTCAAGTCGACGGAGGACATCGAGGCTGTCGCCCAGCTGCTCGTCGACGCCGCCAACGAGGCCGGCGGGCCGGACAACATCACGGCCCTGCTGGTGCGGTTGGGGTGATCGTGTGGGGAGCCGGCGAGCTCTGCTCGCCGCGTACCATCACGGGGGGTTCGGGACCCTTTGAGGGTCCCGAGTGATCGACTCTCTCCTCGACGGCACGCGCGTTCTCGTTTGCGTCGGGCCCGGCGGCGTCGGCAAGACGACGATCGCGGCGGCGCTGGCCGCGCTGGCGGCGCGGCGCGGGAAGCGGACGCTGGTCTGCACGATCGATCCGGCGCCCCGGCTCGCCGACGCGCTGGGAACGGGCGGCCTCGGCTCCGACCCGAAGCCGCTGCCGCCGGACGCGTGGCGCGCGCTCGGTGTCGACGCGGGCGCGAGCGGGCAGCTGCAAGCGGTGCGCATCGACACCGAGGCGACGTTCAAACGCCTGGTGCTGGAGTCGGTCGCCGATCCCGACATGCAGCGCCGCATCTTCGACAACACGATCTACCGCCAGATCACGACGATGCTGACCGGGTCGCAGGAGTTCGCGGCGACGCTGGCGCTGCATGACTTCGTCGCCAGCGGGAAATACGACCTGGTCGTCCTCGACACGCCGCCGACCGCGAACGCGCTGGACTTCCTGGAAGCGCCGGCGCGCATCGCGGCCGCCGTATCCAGTCCGGCGCTGACCTGGTTCGCGCGGCCGCCGCGCGGGGCGAAGCGGTTCTCGTTTCAGCGCCTGCGTTCGGGCGGCGCGCTGCTCGTGCGGCGGATGGCGAAGCTGGTCGGCAGCCGCTTCCTCGACGACGCGGGCGCGTTCCTGGTCGACTTCCAGGAAGTTCTCACCGGGTTCCTCGCGCGCGCGCAGGCGGTCGACAAGCTGCTGCGCGGGCCGGGCGTCGGCTTCCTGCTCGTGCTGGTGCCCGAGGTCGCGGCGATCGACGAGGCGCTGTACTTCCACGAGCGCCTGCGCACGGCGGGCATCGGGCTGGCGGGGTTCGTCGCGAACCGCATCCATTTACCGCCCGGCCTCGACGAAACGACCGCGCTCGCGGCGGCGTTACGCGCCGATCCGGCGGCGGCGGCGCTGCCGGCCGCGATCCTCGACGACGCGGCGGCGCGGCTGGCGCCGGTGGCGCGCGCGTTCGCGCTGCTAGCCGCTTCGGAGCGGCGCGAGCTGGCGCGCCTGGGCGCCCGGGCGCCGGGCGTACCGATCACCGAGGTGCCGCTGCTCGATCACGACGTCGACAACCTCGCCGAGCTGCGCGCCGTCGGCGACCACCTCGCCGCCGCGCGCGCCACGTCAACCTGAACGATTCAAAGCTTGCCGCGCCCGCGGTCGCCGGCCGCGATGCGCTCGGCGTGTTCCTCGGCGACCTCGGCGATCTTCTCTTCGGGCGACAGCGCGTCGCGGTCAGGCCGGGCCGGCGCGCCGATCGCTTCGTCTTCTTCGGCGCGCTCGAGCGCGTCTTCGACCGTCAGCGGGGTGTTTCCTTCGGCGCGATCGGCGGCGCTCTCGGCGGCACCTTCTGGCGCGTCCTCGACCTCGTCGCCCTTCCATCGCTCGGGCTGATGCTTGCTGCGCTTTGTCGCCATACGGGCGAAGGTGCCCACGCGGTCTGCTTCTTCAAGGGGGCGGCGAGGGATCAGCCGCCGGCCGACGTGTCGGTCTAGCTCGGAACCCTCAAAGGGTTCCGAACCTCCCGC
>DATMZL010000567.1:0-2673 GCA_035607075.1 Polyangia bacterium | reverse complement strand
GCAGCGCGCCGCCTCGTCCATGTAGTGGGTGGTCAGCAGCACCGTCGTCCCCTCAGCCGACAGACGGTAGATCTCGTCCCAGAAATCGCGCCGGCTGACCGGGTCGACGCCGGCGGTCGGCTCGTCGAGAAACAGCAGCGGCGGCCGGTGGATCGTCGCGCTCGCCAGCGCGACCCGCTGCTTCCATCCGCCCGACAGCGTGCCCGCGATCTGATCCCGCCGGTCGGTCAGGCCGGCCCGCTGCATCGTCTCGGTGACGCGCGCGTGGCGCTCGGCGCGCGGGACGCCGTAGATGCCGGCGTAGAACCGCAGGTTCTCGGCGACGGTCATGTCCTCGTACAGGCTGAATCGCTGGGTCATGTAGCCGATGCGTTCCTTGACGCGCTCGGCGTCGCGGGCGATGTCGTAACCGACGACGCGGCCGCTGCCGCTGGACGGATCGAGGATCCCGCACAGCATCCGGATGGTGGTCGACTTGCCGGCGCCGTTGGGGCCGAGCACGCCGAAGATCTCGCCGCGGTTCACGGTCAGCGAGATGTCGCGCACGGCCACCAGCGACCCGAAGCGCCGCGACAGGCGATCGGTGACGATGACCGGCTCGTCGGCGGTCACGGGGCCGCTCCGGCGGGGGCGCGCGCGATGCGGACGAACGCCGGCGGTCCGGCGTGCAGCTCGTGCCCGGGATCGTCGATGCGCACGCGCACGCGAATCGAGAGGTTGGTACGCTCGCCGCGGCTGAAGAGGTAGCGGGGCGTGAACTCGGTGCGGCGCGAGATGCGCTCGACCTTGCCGCCGAGCTCGCGCGCGACGGCATCGACCCGGATGCGCGCGGGCGCGCCCACGCGGATGCCGCCGATCTCCGCCTCCGGAACGAACACGTCGGCGTACGGGTGATTCGTGTCCGCGAGCGTGACCGCCGGCGCGCCGACGGCGACCATCTCACCGAGCTCGAAGTGAACGTGCAGCACCTCGCCCGGGCTGTCGGCACGCAGCGCATAGCGGCCGAGGCGCGTCTCCTCCAGCGCGACCTCCGCCTCCGCCGACGCCAGACGGTGCAGCGCCATCTCGATCTCTTGCGGGCGCGCGCCGTGCCGGAGCGCGCTCAGGTTCTGTTCCAGCCCCTCCCGCTGCGCGGTCGCGCGGCCGAGATCCGATTCCTGCTGGTCGACCGACGCCGGCGGCGCCGCCTGGCCCTCGTACAGCTTGCGCGTGCGCTGCAGGTTCGTGCGCAGCAGCGCCTCGCTCGCGCGCGCGGCGCGCACCTGCGCCTCCATCGCGCGGATGTCTTCGGCGCGCGCGCCCGACTTCAGCAGGCCCAGCTGATCGTGCATCGCCTGCGCTTCGGCGGCGCGCGCGTCGCGGGCGCTCTTCGCCAGCGTGTCGTCCAGGCGCGCCAGCAGATCACCCGTTTTCACCACCTGGCCCTCGACGACGGGCCGTTCGACCAAGCGCCCGATGACCTCGAACGCGAGATCGCGCTCCTCGTACTCGACCACGCCCTGGTACCGGTTGTCGTCCGCGTCGCCGCGCCGGCAGGCCGCGGGGCTCGAGACGACGGCGATCGCAATGACCAGCTGCGTCCACGCCCGCATGCGGGGAAAATAGACGGTCTCGCCCCGCGACGCGAGCGCGGTTCACTCCGGCAGGATGCGCCAGGGCGTTTCGTTGACGACGACCAGGCGGCCGTTGCGCGCGACGACGGTCCGCTCTCTCTCCTTCTTGAGACCGCCTTCCGACGGATAGAAGGTGAGGTGCAGCGTCAGCGCCGGCTGGCCTTGCCAGCGCGTGTACGTGATCGGAATGGGCCCTTCGCGTCCCGACCCGGTCTGGTCTTCGAGCACCACGACGGTGCCGAGCGGCGCGCGGCCGTCTCTGCTCAGAGTGAGGAACAGCGAACCAAGCCCGCTGGCGGGACCACGGAAGTGACGGTCGTGGCAGGCGGCAAAGTCGGCGTCGTTCGTGCCGCCAGCGACGTCGACGTAGCGCTGGCCCCAGCTTGCGCGGACGATGATGTCGCTCTTTCCGTCGCCGTCGAGATCGGGGCCGCATCGCGCCACCAGCTCGAGACCGCAGTCGTAAGGGCGGTCCTCGGAGAATTCGAAGCCGGCGTTCTTCACGGCCTCGACGAAGGCGACGGCCTTGTGGTGGTCGCGCACGGCGACCTCGGACCGCGACGGCGTCTTTCCGCACGCGATCAACGGTCCGGAGTCGTCGGGCGCCTCGCTGGTGAGATACGCAATCAAGACCAGCGCCGTCATCATGGGATCGCCTCAGCGCGCGGTCGCGAGGGTGAGGGCCAGGACGATGGCCAGCGGTAACCCGACGAGGGCGATCATCACTGGCCACGCGAGCCGATGCGCGAAGTTGATCGTCCTGCCGATGCCCGCCAGCTTGGGGACCCACAGACGGGAATCGTTCGGGTTCCTGTACACGAGACCACCGTATCCCTCCGGGATCGCGACGCCCGCCGCGCGCAGGCGGCGCACGCGGCGCGTACCCCATGCGATCGCCAAACCGAGCACGAGACCGAGGTCGATCCAAGCGGCGATGACGATCGGCAACGGCGATCGCGGGCGCAACAGCGGCAACCCCACCGCGAGGCCGCCGATCAGCAGCGACACAGCGAGCCCCGCCGCGCGCACCACCACCGCCTGTACCGCCATCATCTCTCGG
>DATMZL010001301.1:0-4366 GCA_035607075.1 Polyangia bacterium | reverse complement strand
CGTTGGCGTCGATTGCCCTTCGGAGTCGGTCGGTGAGGATTGCACCGCAGATGAGGTCGTCGTCCCGGCGCCCGCTGCTGTGGCACCCGCTCCGCCGGCTGTCGCTGCGCCTGCAGCGACAGCCGCAGCGCAAACGCCCACCGCCTTCGCGACGGTGAGCTTCCGGAATGACGTCGGTAAGAAGCTGCGGCTGGTGGAGGCCCAGTTCAACTTGGACGGGGACAAGCTGCCGGTCGTCTTGACCAGCGCGGAGCCGGGCAAGCGCTACGTCATCCTCAGCGGCTCCGTGAAGCCGGGGCAGCACATCGTGAGCGCCCGTCTCACTTACCGTGGTGACCGCGGCCTCTTCACCTACATGAAAGGCTACAAGCTTCACGTGAGGTCCGACCAAGTCGTGACGACGCCGTCGAATCACACGGTCAATCTCACGGTCGTTGGCAGCGAGGCGCGCGGGATGACAGTGCCGCTCGAAAAACGCGTGGTGATCACCGTCGAGGACGGACTGGGGCAGCACCAGAGCACATCTCAGAAATAGTCTCGTTTTCAGGCCGTTCGGTTCCGTCATAGGCTGCCCTGTCGCGTAGCGGTCCAGGTCCATGTGTGTCCCGCCATGTTGCGAGCGCTGCCGGACATTTGGTCGCCGCTGATCGTGCCGTTCCGGATCGAATACGCGTTGTTGATCGACATCTGGATCGAAGATCGATCCTGAATCCAGGCGTCCGTCGCACCCATATACGTGCCGCTGGGCGACGTGTAGCCGAGGTGCCCGCCCGGAAAGAAGCGGTAGGTGTAGAAGTCGCCGTCAGAATCGAGGCCCGACCAATACGTGCCCTCCAGGCTGGGAGCAGCCGCGTCCGACGGTGAAGCGTCTGCGACGGCAGCGTCGGGTGAGGCGAGAGCAGATCTGACGAGCACGCCATGCTCGGTTCGACGGCAAGTCAGCGAGCCGGTCGAGTTACTGATCATCATCTGCAGCACTTCGGCCGAGGTCATGTTGACGTCGTCCAGGGTCGTGTACACCGACGAGACGATCGTCAGCGTCAGGCGGAAATCCGTGCCGCTCACGATCCCGGAACATGACTGACCGGGACGTGCCGTCGCCGTGTCACTGGCGACGTCGTAGACGAGGGCGCAGGACGAGCTGCCGATCGTGACGGTCATCGCCGCGGTGCCGCGGTTGAACGTGACCGTCCCGCTCGTGATCGCCGTCGTGGACGGCGCCGAGCCGTCGTCGCACTGGTCGAGAACGCGCTCGCCCCCGGTGTACGTCCAGGTCCCGACGAACTTGTCGGTTCCAGCGGGCGTTCCCGAACCCGCCGCGCCGCCGGCCGCACCCGCGCCGCCGGCCGCACCGGCGCCGCCGGCACCACCGGCGCCCGTCGAACCGGCGGGACCGGACGATCCTCCGCTCCCCGACACCATGGAGTCGACGCACATTCCCATCATGCAGATCCGATCGCCCTTGCAATCGACGTCGGAGCCGCAAGACGTGATTGCGGTCGGCGTCGGGTGGTCGCCCGCGCCGCAGCCAATCACAGTGGCCGCAAACAACCAGATCCCCATAACGTGTTTGGTTCGACTCACGACGATTCTCCTTTGATGAGTGTTCGCTGTACGACTCGCCGGGAGGTGATGCGTCCTCTTGATACGAAGGATTGCCGCCCGTCGCTTGTACGAAACTGACGGAACCAACCTCGGCGGTCGGTCGGACGTCACAGCAAGGCCTGGGCCCGCGCGCCGCCGGTCATCGATTGCGGTCATCGAGCGCCGGCGGCGGCAGCGGCGGACGCGCCGTCCAGTCGCGCGGACGAAACGACCAACCTCACCGGGCATAGCGCCCTGGCTCGCGGGCCCGCCTCGTTCTGGACGCGGCCCCACTCTTGCGTCGTGTCGCGCCCGAGACGGCGGCCCGCAGACGCCCGCCGTGTTAGAAATGAATCGTAGGCTCGCGGGAGGTGAGATTCGAATGGGACGACTGCGGACCGGCGTCGCGTACCTCGTCTTCGCGTTCCTGGGTTTTGCATCGCCGGCGTGTCGAGAATCGCCGGCCGGGAAATGCGTGATCGATCTGGACTGTCCGGCGCCCGCCGTTTGCGAGATGGGTGCCTGCGTCGTCCCTTCCGCCACCGGCTGTAGCAAGGACACCGACTGCAAAGGGGATCGGATCTGTGTTGCGGGCGTCTGTACTGACCCGCCGCCGGGGTCTTCCGCTGACGCTTCCACACCGGCAACGACCGATGCGGGAACCGCCCCCGACGCGGGAGGCGCGGAGGCGCTCGTGAAGTTCTGCCACCACCTGCAGGTCGACGGTGCCGACGTGACGCTGACGATGACCGCGGCGGGAAAGCTTTTCCCCGCGCTGACGTACGAGTGCTCTTCCTGCCAGACGCTCCCGGCGAATCAGCTCCTCGACTTTCACATCTTCCACCCTTCGGGAGAGTCGCTGCTCGATTTCCAGCTGGCGCTCGAGCCCGGCGATTGGGTGTTTCTCGGGACATTTCAGAACAGCGAGCCGACGCTGCGCTACGGGAAGGTGGTCGCGCCCGCCACGTGCCAGTCCGTGGACCCCTTCAGCTCACTGCCGCCATGAGGGCCGGCGGCCTCGCGCTGGCGTGCTTGCCCCTGGCTCTGTTCGGTTCCGGCTGTCGCAGCGTCCTCGGCATCGAAGACCTCACGGCGCGAAGCGATGCGAGCGCCGGCGACCCCGGGGATCGCGACGGAGAAGTGGATTCGCAGACGTCCGCGGGTTCTCCTTCCTGTCGCGCGCTCGCGCCGATCTGCGGACCCAACGGGCACTACGACTGCTGCGAGACGCTCGCCGTGCCCTCGGGGAATTTCTTCCGCAGCAATGACTCCGCGTCCCCGGCGACCGTCACGACCTTCTGGCTCGACAAGTACGAGTTCACGGTCGGGCGGATGCGCCGCTTCGTCGAGCTGGGCCTCGCCACGCAAGAGCATCCACCGGCGGCAGGGCTGGGCGCGCATGCGCGCGCGCTCGACTCCGGCTGGAATCCGGACTGGAACCAGTTCCTGCCCCGCGACACGACCGCGCTCAAGGGCGAGCTCCTCTGCTCGGACTCCACCCAGACGTTCACCGAAGTCGCCTCTGGGAACGAGTCTCGACCGGTTGCGTGTCTGTCCTGGTACGTGGCCTTCGCCGTCTGCGCACTGGACGGCGGTCGTCTTCCGACCGAAGCCGAGTGGAACTTCGCGGCGGCGGGCGGCACCTCCCAGCGCCCCTACCCGTGGGGCACCGATCCTCCCGATAACACGCGCGCGGCGTTCCGATGCATCGGAGATGGGACCGAGGGCTGCGCCATCACGGACGTGTTCCCTGTCGGTTCGCACCCGCTCGGCAACGGGCTCTGGGGGCACTCGGATCTGGCGGGGAACATCTCCGAGTGGACGCGCGACGCCTACGACTTCTACGCGTCGCCGTGCGAGGACTGTTCGGACCTGCGAGATGGCGTCGCGGTCGGCCGCATCATGCGCGGGGGAGACTACGGAACGACGGATTCGACAGAGCTGCGCACCGATTTTCGAGCGCACTCCGGACCGACGGCGTCCGCCCGAAATACGGGCGTCCGCTGCGCGCGCGACATGGCCCCGTGATCCTCAGCGACCGACCAGCCAGAAGACGATCGCGGCGGCGAGGGCGACACCGCCGACCACCGCCGCGAAGGTCGCGTGGTCGGCGTTCGAGAAGGCGTTCGCGTTTGCTGCCTTTCCTGTCGGGTCGCAGTCAGGCTTGCAGTGATCTTCGGCGGTACCGAATTGAGATTTCGCGCGCACGGCGAACACGGTTCCCGTCGCGAACGCCCCGACGCTGACGGCTGCGCTCCCGATCGCGGCGACCTTCCAGCGTGAGCGGCCGTGCTGCGCCGACTGCGTTTCTGGCGGCGGCGGGATCGCCCGGACAATGGCAACGGGCGCGGCGGGCGGTGGGACGGCCTCGGGAAGCTTCGGCGGCGTTTCCTTCGTTTCTTTCGTTTCTTTCGTTTCCTCCGTCTCGTTCGCGGCGCTCGGGGACCGCGTGAGAGGGAGCAGGATCTGGGACTCGTGCCGATCGCGATCGGGGATCTGCACGGTCAAGGTGACCGATTCGAAGCCGATCTTGCTGCCGCTGACGGTGTGTTCACCCGGAGAGATCACGATGTGACCCGGCAGGGGTGACTGCCCGACCGCGCGGCCGTCGACGAGGACGTCGGCCCCGGCCTCGCTGACCTTGACGATCAGCCGCGGGAGCTCGTCGCGCGTCTTGCGCAGCAAGCCCTCGAGCTCCTTGCGGTTCGTGATGGCGTCCGGGAGGCGCAGGCCTTCGTCGAGCGCCTCGAACGCTTCGAACTTCCGGCCAAGCTTCAACAGG
>DATMZL010001086.1:0-3250 GCA_035607075.1 Polyangia bacterium | reverse complement strand
TGGTGACGAAGTCGAGCGGGCAGGGCGTCATCGCAACCTGCACCTTGCTGGACGGAAGCCGTGGATCGACACACGCCGGATAAAGGTTGTCGCGCGTGAGCGTCGGCTGCGCCTTCCAGTTCTGATCCCAGATCGGTTTGTCGGGCGGGTAGCCCGTCGCGTAGTACATCGCGGTCAGGGCCAGCTGCTCGTCTACGGGCGAGAGCGCGCCGTAGACGCGGATCACCTGCGGGTTGAAGTCGGAGCAGAGGTGCAGCCACATCTCCTTGTCATAGGTTTGCGCAACGAAGGGTCCGTTCTGGAGGTTGTACGGCGGGTATTCGGACGGCGTGCCGCTTTTCAGCGGCACCTGCGCGTCGTAAAGGCCGTCGATCGGCGATGGAAGGACGAACGCGCACAGGCCCTTGGCCAGGTTCAGCATGTTGCCGGTCGCGTCGTCAGCACCGGGAATGGCGCTGCGGCTCGGCCGTGCGTAGCCGAGCGTCGGCGTGGCCGCGACGAGCTGGATGATGTCCTGTGGAATGCGCTTGGTCGTTCCGCCCAGGGCCATCCAGGCCATGTAGCGCGACGCCCAGCGCGACGCCGTTTGCCGGTCGCCCGATTGCGTGATGTCAAAGACGGCCGTCAGGTTCGCGAGCGGATTTGTCGACGGGCCAAACAAGCCTTCGCGGAAGTTCGCGGGGCGCGCTTCGCCCTCCGACGAGGCGGCGAGCAGATCGACCTGCAGCCCTTTACCGTCGGCGTTTGGCCCGTGGCAATTGATGCAGACGTGCCGGAAGATCGAGGCACCCGGAGACATCATGTAGACGGGCGCGTTCGCGCTGGCGTGAATCCGGTCCACCCACGCGGGCTTCTCCGGCAACATGGACACCGTCTTGATGCCGGCGCCGGCGAGCTTTTGCACGCACTCCGGCTTCACCTTCCACAGGCCATAAGGCTGCTCGGTGGTCGCGTACTTGACCACGTCGTCGGTGAGATCGGCGTCGTTCAGCGCGTTGATCAGGACGGCGCGCTTGTGACTGAATTCGGCCTTTTCGGTGTCACTGAGTTGTTCGTACGGCACGCTTCCGATGGCCACCGCGGTGTCGAGCTTGCGATCGACGATCACGTCCTTCCATTCGGTTCGTCGCGGCGCCCAGTCCCCGGCGGGATCAGTGGGGTCATAGTCGATCCAGTGGACGTGGAAGGGAACGCCGATGCGGGGCTGAACGTACTCGCCCGGGCGCTGCGGATCGTCGGGCGGATTCTCGACGAAGGTGAGCTGGTACGAGTCGGGATTCGGTCGGTAGGGATACGCCGAGTGCTGCGGGACGAACGGGTCGAAGATGTCGGGACTCAGCACGTCCTGGCAATACTGGTAACGGACACCTTCGTGATATTCGACCAGCCTCGCCCGCGCGTCGGCGAGCGCCGTGTCGTAAAGATCGCTGTCGGGACGAATCTCGAAATAGGGCTGCGGGTTGTCGTCGTAACCGGTCGTCAGGCTGCCCAGGACCGACGCGCGGCCGTCTTGTCCTTCGCCGGGCGCTCGATCGGGAAGCGCATCCTCTGACGGCGCCTTCACGTCGGGGAGGTTGAGGAGGTCCGCGATGTGAGCCATCTTGCGCTTGCTCGGCAGTCCGACCATCCAGTCGCCCATGATGCGGGGCACGCGGCAGTCGAAGCCGGCGGTGTTCATCGGCATGTGAGGGAACGGCACGAAGTCGTCGAAGTAGGCCGCCGGCGTCTCGACGTTGCGGTAGATGAGGCTGCGCCAGGGCGCCGCCACGAACGTCGTTCCCGCCGTTCGATCGCCGCAATAAGCCTTCTCTTCGGGGGCGATGGCGTCCTTGCAGTCAGTCACGACGGTCGAGAACTTCGGCGTGAACGTGACGGCGTTGTCGGCGCCGCCGACGATGTTCTTGCCGTTATCGAGGCGAGCAATGCCGTTCGCGGCGACGGGATAGTCGCGCAGCGACGAGGTGATGTACGGGATCGGGATGTCGGCGTTTGCGCCGCGCGCCCGGATCGGGCTCATGCGATCGAACGGGAACTCGAAGATGCCGCCGTCCTTCCCGTCGGGGAGGAAGTTGAGCACGCTCGCCAGCTCGGGCTTGCTGATGGACGGGAAGCCACGCGGGTTGTGGCAGTGGGCGCAGTTGCCGAGCATATACGCCTGCGCTTTCAGCTCGCCGTCAGCGGTCAGCTCGTCGCCCTCGGCGCTGGCCGTCTTGCGGGGCTTCCGGGTTCCCTGTGATTCCTCCAGCGGTTTCACGTCGGCGGGCGAATCGATCCCGGAGATGACGCCTACGTCGATCAGGCGTTGCAGCTGCGTCAGCTCGTCGTCGCCGGTCTTGTCGTAGGTCCCGCCCGTGCCGTTCGCGCGCCGCGCGACCTGCAGCGGGATGAAGCCGAGGGCGAAGTCCTTCGTCGGGCTGCCCATGTGGCACTGCACGCAGCGTTTCTTGCCCGGGATCGCGTAGTGCTGCAGCAGGTCCCGGTATTCCGGATCGTCGGCGTGTTCGTGGATCGCGTTGGCCACCGCGGCGTCGACGGAGCCGGTCGTGGTGTCGAGGATCCTCTGGTAGAGGAGCTCGTCCCGGATATAGCTTCGGACGATGTCCTTCCATGGCGTCTGGTCGCGATACGGTTGCGATGCGAGCGTCGCCGTCGTTTCGTCCTCGCTCCAGATGTACGTGCCGAACAGCGCGTTCTGGCGCGCGGCGCCGGTGACGGGATCGACGTCGTCTGCGCGGGTGACGATCACGCGCGTCTCCATCTTGCGCCAGCGGGTCTCGCCCGTCCGATCGCGGACCGCGCGCAAGAAGGTCTTGTAGAAGCGCGTGTTGTCCGGGATCGAGAAGGTCTGCGTCTCCTTGTCGAAGGCGACGGTCGTGCCGCGCGGCACGCGGATGTGGCGCAGCTTGCCCGAGCCTGCCGACCAGAGCGCGTAGGTCGGTGCGTACGCAATCACCGCGGTCCGGGCGAGCTCCTGGGAGTCGAGGCTGGTGAGGTCGGTTTCGGCCAGCGTCTTGGGAAGGTCGGTGGCGCCCGCGAAGAATTCATCGAGCGAGGCCATGATCCCCGACGTGCTCGAGCCGAACAGCGCGGCGCTCGGGACGCAATTACCGATGTTGCTCATGGCGGCGGCGACGCCGGAAGAGAACGTGTAGTTCGCGGTCGCGGAGGTGCCGGTGCCCGACCCGCCGCCGTTGATCGCGAACACGTTTCTCGGCTTGCCCGCGGCGAGCCACGCGTTGGCGTAGCCGAC
>DATMZL010001019.1:0-4443 GCA_035607075.1 Polyangia bacterium | reverse complement strand
CGAGACCGAACCTGGATTCTTCACGCGGCTCGTTCCGATTCCGGGGTATGGCCTGCTGTCGCTGATCGCCGGGATGTTCATTCTCGGGTTCGGCATACGCGGACTCTTCACCAGCAAGAGCGTGCCCGCGCCGACGGTGATCGTCGCGAAGCCGACAGCGCCCGTAACGCCGGTCGTCGAGCCGGTGCAAACCGGCGCGCCGTCCGCGAATCCCGAGATCAAGCCGACCGACACGACGACCGGAAAGACGGCGGCGCCGGCACCCGAGGTGACGGGCTTGCAGGCGACCGGATCGCCCACGGAGAACCCGAACGCGAACCCGGACAATCCCGAAGCCGGAATGTGGCGTCCCGCGAAGAAGCCGGCGGCCCAGCGTCAGCACAAGCCCGTCGCCGACGGGACCGAAGAGGCGATGCTGAAGCCGAAGCCCGCCGTCGTGAAGGAGCCCAAGGAACCGAAGGCGGTCGTCGCCAAGGAACCGAAAGAGCCCAAGCCTGTCGTCGCGAAAGAGCCCAAAGAGCCCAAGCCGGCAGCGCCCGCCAAGGGCGGCAAGAAGGCGGCCAAGGCCTGGGTCGATCCGTTCGCGAACTAGCCGCCTTGTAAGCTGAGGGCTTATCGATCGGCGCGCGCGATCGACGCCGCGAGAGGTTGCGCGGCGTCGACTTCGACGCGAGATTTTCCAGATGGTCGCCGCCGGGCTGGTCGCCGCTCTTGCCGTCATCGCGCAGGTTGAAGCCGCCACGCCCGACGCCGGCGCGCCAACGGAGTCGGCGCCCGTTCCTCCGTCGCCGGAGCCTGAACCCGTCGCCGAGCCCGCGCCGCAACCGGTTCTGCAGGCACCGCCGCGGCCCCGACGCTACGGCGACAAAGGAAGCGTCGAGCTGGGCCTCGGGCTGACGTACTCGTCCAAGGCCGGTTTCGCCGCGGCGGGCTCGGCGCGCTACTTCGTCGTCGACGGCGTCGCGCCCGGCGTCGACGCCACGTTCGTCGCGGGCGGCACGGACGCCAGCCGATACGGCCTGCTGCTGGCCGCGCTGCGCCTGGTTCCGCTGCGGTTCAACACGTTCGCCTTCGCGCTGACGGGCCGCGCCGGTCGCGTGTTCATCGGCGATCACAGCGACGGCTGGGGCGCCGGCGGCGCGCTCAGCGTCCTGCTGCTGTTCTCGCCCACCGTCGGGCTCGAGCTCGGTTACGAGCTACTGCACCTCTTCCCGGCGACCTTCTGCACCGACGTCGGCGGCTGCAACATCTACGGCCCCATCATCGCCGTCCGCTTCGGATTCTGACCGGTACCACCGGGGGCGATCCTACAGGTCAAGATCCGCGTACGATTGTCGAGGATCCGATCGGTACCTTCGGCTGGACCGTGACCCACCCCGCGCGCCCCGGCTCGTCGTCCCCGGCCTCTCCGCCCGCGGGAGCCGCAGGCCCCGCCTGGCGGGAATTGATGCTTCCCAGGCATCGTGGGATCCTGCTGGCGCCGGTGTTGGGGTGATGCACTCGCGTTCCTCGCTAGACACATGCGTGCCGTGGGCTGACGGCTCTGTGATCCGGTGACGCCTCCGAAGCGACGCCTCGGTATCACGGTCACCGCGGCGATCGTCGTCGCGAACATGATCGGTACCGGGGTGTTCACGAGCGCCGGGTTCCAGGCCGCGAGTCTGCACGATCCGATGACGATCCTCGCGTGTTGGATCGTCGGCGGCGTGCTCGCGCTGTGCGGCGCCGCCGCGTATGCGGAGCTCGGCTCGATGATGCCGCACGCCGGCGGCGATTACGTGTATCTGCGCGAGGCGTATCACCCGGTCGTCGGGGTCATGAGCGGCTGGGTCTCGATGACCGCAGGGTTCTCGGCGCCGATCGCCGCAGCGTCGCTCGCGTTCTCAATGTACCTCTCGAGGATGATCCCCGATCTCGCCTCGCATCGCCGCGAGGTCGCGATCGGGCTCATCCTCGCGATCACCACGCTGCATGTGTTCGATTCCAAGGTCGGCGGTTGGGTGCAGGCCGTGTTCACGGCCGTGAAGGTGCTGCTGATCGTCGGCTTCATCTTCGCCGGGCTCGCGGCGGGCAGCGGCGATTGGCACAACCTCGCGAGTCAGGCCGGCGGGCTGAACAACATCGCGACCACGGCGTTCGCGACGTCGCTCATGTACGTGAGCTTCGCGTACTCGGGCTGGAACGCGGCGGCGTACATCGCGAACGAGGTCAAGCGTCCCGAGCGAACGCTGCCGCGCGCGCTGCTCCTCGGCACTTGCACGGTGATGACGCTGTATGTGCTGCTCAACCTGGTCTTTTTGTACGCGACGCCGGTCGGAACCCTCGCCGGTGGCGATGGGCCTCCGGTGGTCGAGGTCGGTGATGTCGCGGCGCGGTCGCTGTTCGGCGCGTCGGCGGCCAACGTGGCGAGCTCGGTGATCGCGCTCGCGCTTGTCTCGTCGGTGAGCGCGATGATCATGGCCGGTCCGCGCGTGTACGCGGCGATGGCGGCCGACCACGCGCTGCCGCATCAGCTCGCGCACACCAACAAGCGCGGCGTGCCGGTGATCGCGGTGGTTGCACAGGGCGTGTTCGCGGCGTTGCTCGTGGTGTTCGCGGAGCTCGGGTTCCTCTTGCGCCTCATTGGCTTCACCCTGACGATCGTCACCGCGCTCGCAGTGGGGGCGGTGTTCGTGTTCCGCGCGCGCGGTCACAAGGCCGCGTACCGCACGTGGGGCTATCCGGTGACGCCGGTTGTGTTCATCTTGCTGTCGATCTGGATCGCGTACTCGCAGATCAAGTCGCAGCCGAAAGAGAGCGCGATCGGGCTCGGGATCATCGTCGGAGGCCTCGCGCTCTGCTTGGCGTTCGTCAAGCGTCCGGCCACGAGCGCGCTGTGGAATCCCGCGCGCGATCTTCCCGAGGCCCGCGTCGTCGCCGACGACGACCGAATGCCTCCACCGCCCAAATAAGACCGCGCAGTTTGACATGACAGGCTTCGCGGGAGACCATTTTCGGCGATGCCCCCGATGACAACGATCCCGATCTTTTTCGTGCTGGCGGTCTCCCTGACCATTGCCTTCTACCTCTCTGTTACCGTCCTGCTTCGAATCAGACAGTCGGCTGATTCTGCCGATCGAACGCCCAGCAAGGCGATGATTTTTGGCATCAGCTTTCTCGACGCGAGCCTGGTCGTGGCGTGCGTTGCCGCCCTCTACACGCCTCCGCCCGAGCCGATTCGGACCCACGACGTCGAATCAGCAAGACTGATAGCCGAGCTCCTCGCGCAGCCCAAGTACCAAGAGCCACTGCGCCTGGCGCGATTCGAAGGAAAAGTCTTCTCGCAAAATGGCGAAGACGGCATCCTCGCCGAGATTTTCCGGCGCATCGGCGTCACCAATCGCCAGTTCGTCGAATTTGGCTCGGCCGACGGATTGGAAAACAATACCGTGTACCTCCTGCGGATGCAGGGCTGGGGCGGCGTGTGGCTCGATGGCGACGACGCCCTCATCGCGCGGGCGAGACGGCATTTCGCCAAGGAAGTTGGCGAAAAGCGGCTCAACGCCGACGTCGCGTTCATCACCGCGGAAAACGTGGAGCAATTGTTCGCCGCGCATGGCGTGCCCAAGGAACCGGATCTCCTGTCGATCGACATCGATCGGAACGACTGGCACGTCTGGAAGGCGATACAGGCCTACCGGCCGCGGGTGGTGGTCATCGAATACAACTCGGTCTTTTCACCGGCCATCGACTGGGTGGTACCCTATGACGGCCAAAAATGGTGGGACCATACGGTGAACTTCGGCGCCAGCCTCAAGGCGTACGAGCGGCTGGGCACTGAAAAAGGCTACAAGTTGGTTGGATGCAACTTCTCGGGCATCAACGCCTTCTTCGTCCGGGACGACCTCGTAGGGGAGAAGTTTGCTGCCCCGTACACAGCCGAGAATCACTATGAGCCCCCGCGGTACTGGATGACCTGGAGCGGTCATACGCGACAACCATAGCCCGCCAGGAGCTCGTGAAGCTCTCTGGACGAAGCAGGTCCAACGCGTTGACATAGCAAGGAAACCAGCCCATAAGACACCGACTCGCGGGATTAACTCAGTTGGTAGAGTGTCAGCTTCCCAAGCTGAATGTCGTCGGTTCGAACCCGATATCCCGCTCCCCAAATTCCTGATCAGTTTCGGTCACTTGCACGAGCCACCCCGAGTGGCTCGTTCGCGTTCAGGGTGGGCTTCACACCCTTTTCACACCCACCCGGCGTCTCGCTCAAGAGATCGCGGTATCCCGCGAGCGAGATCACCTTCCCCAGCGCCGCTTCGACCTCCACCTGCGCGACCGAGCTGTAGCGCTCGGTCATCTCCTCGGTGAGGTGGCCGCAGATGCTGCTCTGGACAAGACCGTCGACCGCCGCACGACGGGCGAGGTCTTGGAAGGTCCGGCGCATCGCCTTCGGCGTCACCT
>DATMZL010000991.1:0-9355 GCA_035607075.1 Polyangia bacterium | reverse complement strand
TGATCAGCCTCGTGCCGCGCGCCGCGCCGCTGGCGCCGGTTCGCGACGCCGCTCTGTTCGAGGCGGTGGTCAAGCAGGCGTTCGCGACCCGCCGCAAGATGCTGCGCGGCGCGCTGGGGGCGCAGTTCGGCGAGCCCGCGGTGACGGCGGCGTTCGCGGCGACCGGGATCGCCGGGACGAAACGCGCCGAAGAGCTCTCGGTCGCAGAGTTCGCGCGCCTCGCGAACGCGCTTGCTTCAAGCTTGGGACCCTGGGACGGTCCCAAACCCCCCGCGACGGGCTCCGGCGAGCAAAGCTCGCCTGCGCCCACGCGATCACCTCGTCACGAGAAGTAACGCGCATGCCCGAGCTGCCCGAAGTCGAGACGATCGTCCGCGGCCTGGCACCGCGCCTGCGCGGCCGCCGCGTCGAGTCCGTGTGGTGGAGCGGTCAGGCGCTGCACCTCCGACGCAAGGTCGACCTCGCCGGCCTGCGCGCCGTCGCCGCCGGCCACGCGATCACCGGCGTCCGGCGCCTCGGCAAGTTCATCCTTGTCGCCGTCGACGGAAAACCGGACACCGGCGTTGTCATTCACCTGGGCATGACGGGACGGCTGAGCGTCGAGGCGGCCGGGCAGGCGCGTGCGCGCCACACGCACGTCGCGTTCCGGCTCGGCGGCGGCGACGAGCTGCGCTTCGCCGACGCACGCCGGTTTGGCTGGGTCGAGCCCGGCCGCCCGTTCTCGGCGTCGGCGGCGCTGGCGCGCGTGGGGCCGGACCCGCTCACCGGGCTCGACGCCGCGGCGCTGGCGGCGGCGCTCGACGGCGTGCGCGCGCCGATCAAAGCGTTCCTGATGGATCAGCGGCGCGTCGCGGGCCTTGGCAACATCTACGTCGCCGAGGCGCTGCACCGGGCCGGCATTCATCCGGCCGCGCGGGCCGGCCGCGTGCGCACGCGTGCGGCCGAGCTGCTGGCAGCGATCCAGGCGGTGCTCGCCGGCGGGATCCAGCGGCGCGGGACGACGCTGCGCGATTACGTCGACGTCGACGGCCGCAGCGGCGACAACGCCGCGGCGCTGCAGGTCTACGGGCGCGCGGGCGAGCCGTGTCCCCGTTGTGGCGCGCGCATAAAGCGGCGCGTCGACGGCGGCCGCGCGACGTTTTTTTGCGCCGCGTGCCAGAAGCGTTAGTCGCGCGCCGCGACGAAGCGCGTCCTTCTGGGTTAAAATCGCGGGTCCCTCGATGCCGCTCAGGTTGCGCATCATTCCTTCGCCTTCGCCTTCGCCTTCCCCGTCGGGCCCGGAGCATCGCGACGCGAAGTCCGGCCCCACGCTGGAGCGCGCCGTCGATTTCGACGACGGCGTCGGCCAGATCCGCATCGGCCGCCGCGCCGACCTGGAGCTGTCACTGCCGTACTCGCCGCTGTCGGGCGTGCATGCGCGCCTCGTGCGCGCCAGCGACAGCGAGAAGAAGACCGACCACTGGGTGCTCGAGGATCTGGGCAGCACCAACGGGACGTACGTCGGCGGCGAGCGGTTGAAGCCCGGCATCAAGCATCCGCTGACGGCCGGCACGCAGATCAAGCTCGCCGAGATCAAGCTGATCTTCGACGGCGAGGTGCGCGACGTGCGATCGCACGCCGAGACGGTGGTTCAGGCCGCGCCGCCCGCCAAGAGCACGGGCAAGGTGCTGGCCGAGGCGTCGAGCAAGAGCACCAGCAAGGTGCTGGCCGAAGCGTCGAGCAAGAGCATCGGCAAGGTGCAGGCCGAAGTGCCCAACAGCAGCAGCGGCAAGGTGCAGGCCGAGGCGTCGAACAAGGTCACGGGCAAGACGGTCAGTGAGGTCTCCAGCAGGCCGTCGGTCAAACCGCCGGTCGACACCTCGAGCAAGAGCGACGTCAAATCCAAGTCTCCCGTCAACGAACCGACGGAGACTTACGTCCGCCGCCAGCTCACCGACGTGGTCGCGGCCGGACCGTCGGTGGCGCAGGTCCCGCACCTGAAGGCGGTCGGCGGCGTCGGCGGCGACACGACGTTCCGGCTCGAGCAGCGCGACCACGAATATCTCTTCGGGCGCACGCGGCGCTGCGAGTTCCGGGTGGACGTTCAGGAGGTTTCGCGCGAGCACGCGTCGTTCACGCGGCGGTCCGACGGCATCTATGTCAACGACCTCGGGTCGGTGAACGGCGTGCTGGTGAACAACACGCGCGTCAAAGACTATCGCCTGTTCGACGGCGATCTGATCCAGATCGGCCACGTCAAGCTGCGCCTGATCGACCCCACCGACCCATCCCGGCGCGAGGCCGAGCGCTCCGCCAGCGCGTCGCAGAGCGCGTTCTCGCGCGGCACGCCCGCGCATAGCATGCCCGCGCCGGCCGTCGCGACGCGCGATGCCGCGAAGCTCGACGCGCTGGGGGCACACGCCCACGTCGAACCACCATCCGCGACGTTCCGCTCCGAGCTGCACCCGGCCATCGCCGGCGCGCTCGCCGTCGAGAACCCGGGCGAGTACCGGCAGCGCCGCCCGTCCGTCCGCATCCGCCTGCAGGAGACGTGGGAGGCATCCAACAAGTTTCGTTACGTGATCGTGATCGTCGGGGCATCACTGCTCGCGTTCGTCGCGGTCATGATCGGCTTCCGGCTCGCCGACTGAGAGTCGGGAGGCGAAAGCGAGCGCCGGCGCGCGACATCGCGTGACGGACGTCGTCCGCAGGGAGAGGGAGAGTCATGGAACGCAAGCTGGTTTCGATACAACGCATCGATGCGATCGACCCGATCGAGGGCGCCGACAACATCGTGAAGGCCCGCGTGATGGGCTGGGACGTGGTCGTGAAGAAGGGCGAGCTCGCCGCAGGCGACCTGTGCGTGTTCTTCGAGATCGACAGCGTGCTGCCCGACGGCGCGCCCTGGTGCGAGTTCATGCGCCCGCGCGGGTTCCGCCTGAGAACGGCACGGCTGCGCGGCGTGCTGTCGCAGGGCTTGGCGCTCCCGACGTCGATCCTGCCTGACAGCGACGTGCCGGCCATCGGCACCGACGTGCGCGAGCGACTGGGCGTCGTGAAGTACGATCCGCCCGTCCCGCTGGGCGGCGACATCGCCGGCCCGTACCCGACGCGGGTGCCGAAGACCGACGAGATCCGGCTGCAGTCGGCGCTGGGTGTGCTCGACGAGATCCGCGGCCTGGATCTGGCGATCACGACGAAGATCGACGGCACGTCGACGACGTTCTTCGTCGACGACGACGGCGCGCTCACCGCCTGCTCGCGCAACTGGGCGCTCGCGCGCGCGGAGTCCGCGCCCTGGCGCGTCGTCGCGCAATACGCGCTGGAGACGTGCATCCCGCGCGGCTTCGCCGTGCAAGGCGAGCTGTGCGGCCCCGGCATCCAGAAGAACCGGCTCGGTCTGCCCGCCGTCGACTGGTGGGTGTTCGACGCGTACGACACGCGCGCCGGCCGCCACCTGGACCACGGCGAGCTGGTCGCGTTCTGCGCCGAGCGCGGCCTCAAGATGGTGCCCGTCGAGGCGGTCATCGAGGGCGACGCCGCGCGCGCCTTCGACCACACGCTGCCGGCCTGGCTCGCGCGCGCCGGCGGCCTCTACCCGGGAACGAAGAACCGCAAGGAGGGCATCGTCGTGCGCCCGCTCGCCGGCCGCCGCTCCGACACGCTCGGCGGCTCGCGCCTGTCGTTCAAGGTGCTGAACAACGACTTCCTCTTGAAGGACGAGGACTGAGGGTCGCCTACGCCGCGCTTCGGTCGAGCTCGTCGAGGATCTCCGCGAGCGCGGCCAGCGGGCGCGCGACGCGGGTGGCGTGGAGCGCGGCGCGTGTCTGCGCGTCGATCTCGGCGTCGGCCAGTGCGGCGCCGAGCTCGTCGAACAGCGCGTCCAGATCGCGGCGCAGCGGCGCGAACAGCGCCTGCTCGGGATCGGGCGCGCGGCGCACGAGCGCGTCGCGGATCGCGCCGATCTCCAGGCGCAAGCGCGGCAGCTGGTGGCGGAAGAAGTCGGGAACGGCGCCGCCGTCGATCACGCCGCGCGCGTACGCCAGGAAATGACTGATGGCGCGATCGATCGCGCCATCGAGGCGGGCGACGGTGGCCTGGTTGTCGGTACCGGGCGCGGCGTCGTTCATCGCGGCGAGCAGCGCGGCGCGCGTGCGGGCCAGCGCGCTCTCCACGGAGTCCTCGAGCAGCTCGGCCAGGAAGGCCTCGTCGGCGGCTGTCGCGCGGTGCTCGCCGAACAGCCACGAGCGCGGGCGAACGAACTCGCGCACCTCCAGCGCGGCGCGCCGGTAGACCTCGTCCATGCGCGCGCGCAGCGCGACGCGTTCGCTGTCGAGTGCGCCGCGCAGCGCTTGTTCGAGGCGCGCGAGCGCGGCGCCGGCGGCGCCGAAATCCTGGGCCGCGGGCGCCGCGACGTCGGCGGCGGTACGGGCCGCGGCCAGCAAGCGACGTAGCGCCGACAGCGCGGTCGCGCGCTTGAGCGAGCGCGCCTGCATGAAGAAGCGCTCGTCGAGGGCGGCGGCCAGCGCTACGAGGGCCGGATCCACGGTTCCGGCGGCGCGCGCGGCGGCGGCGCGGGTGGCCGAGAACGGGATGATCGTCTCGACAAGATCGCCGACCGTGCGCGAGACATGGTCGACGACCGCGCCGATCTCGCTGTCGTCGGCGCGATCGACCTTGTTGAGCACGCCCAGCACGCGCTTCCCGGCGCCGTGCGCCAGCTGCAGCGCCGCCTTCTCCGTCGCCTTCGCCGCCTGACCGATCGCGAACACCCACACGATCGCGTCCGCTTCTTGAAGGAAGTCGCGCGTCACCTTTTCGTGCTCGGCGAGAATCGAATTCAGCCCGGGCGTGTCGACGATCTCGACGCGGCGGAGCGTCTCGACGGGAAGGAAGATCTCGACCATCCGGATCGCGCGCGCCTCGTCGGCGCGCAGTCCGGTCAGGAAGCGCGACACGTCCGCCGCCGCCAGCGGCCGTGTGCCGCCGTCGTGGGCGACGATGCGGGCCGACGGCTCGGCGCCGTAGCGGAGCACGTTCACGGTGGCGGTCGTCGGCGTGACGCCCGTCGGTGCGACGTCCGCGCCCGCGAGCGCGTTGACGAACGACGACTTGCCCGCGTTGAACTCGCCCATCACGGCGACGAGCAGCGGACGATCCAGCGCCTCCGCCGCGTGGCCGGCCGCGGCCGCCAGGCCGACCACCTGCGGCGTCGCGGTGAAGAGATCGTACGTCCAGGTCAGCAGGCCGGCGAGCTGGCCGGCGGGCGGCGGCGGTGCGGGGCCGCGCACCAGGAAGTCGCGCGCGGCGGCGGTGGGCGCGAGGCGGCCGAGGCGCAAGATGTCCGATTCGGCGGCGCGGCCGGTGGCGAAGGCGGTCAGGGATTGGCGTAAGGGCGCGTCAGCGTCGGATGACCCCCTCACCCTAACCCTCTCCCCCATGGGGGAGAGGGGATCGGAAGGGGAGAGGGGATATGAAGAAGAGGGGGCGAGGGAACGAGCAAGATCTCCCTGTCCCGCTTGCGGGAGAGGGTCGGGGTGAGGGTCCGCGGAGGAGAGCGACGCCAGCGCCTCGCGATCCTCGGCGCCGAGGGCGAGCGTCACGCGGGTGGCGAGCGGCGCGGGGGCGCCGAGGTGGGCCTCGTTCGCGGCGACGCGGAGGGCGTCGGGCCAGCGCGCGGCGGCGGCGTAGCTGTCGCGCAGCGCGCCCAGCGCGTCGACGTCGTCGGGCGCTTCGGCGGCGCACGTCTCGGCGAGCGTGATCGCCTCGTCGGTGCGGCCCGCGCGCGCCAGCCGGCGCGCGAGCGCGGCGCGCAGCACCCGATCGCCGGGCAACCGCGCGAGGCCTTCGCGCAGCAGCGTCTCGGCGCGCTCGTGATCCGCCGTCGCGGCCGCCGCCTCGACGATCACGGGCGGCCCTGCGTCGGCCGCACGCGCCGCGCGCGTCAGCCACTCGGTCGCCTCGCGATCGCCCAGCCGCACCAGCGCGCGCCCATAATCGAGCGCGATCCCGCGATCGTCCTCGCCCGGCCCCATCAGATCCAGCGCCTTGCGCAGCGATCGCGCGGCCGCCGTCCATTCGCCGGCGCGCGCGTGCACGCGCCCCAGCGCCGCGTAGACGCGCGCGTTGAACGACGGCTCCAGGCCCAGCGTCAGCGCGCGGCGAAGCGCGTCGCGCGCCGGTTCCGTGCGCCCGATTCGCGCCAGCGCGTCGCCCAGGCCATACCACGACTCGGCGCGGCCGGCGTCCATGTCGACGGCGCGCCCGAGCGCCGTCACCGCGTCTTCCAGCTGCCCGCGCCGCGCGTAGAGCTGGCCGCGCGCCGCGAACCCAGGCGCGTAGCGCGGGAACTGCCTCGTCACCTCGGCGAGGACGCCGTCGGCGCCCTCGAGATCGCCCGCATCGGCCAGCGCGTGCGCACGCATGACCTCGGACGCCGCAGCCGCATCCGCATCGCCGGTCAGCTCGTCCAGCGTACCGGCGATCCGATCGAGGATCCCCATCAGGCGTCTGCCGTCGTCGCCCCGGGCTCCGCCGCCGCCGGCTCCGTCGACCAGACGCGCTGGCGGATCTCGGCGATGCGCTCTTCGATCCCGCGCAGGTTCGAGATCGACGTGTCGATCTGTTTCACGTCGGGGGCCGCCGCCTGCTTGTCGTCGGCGGCCTTGCGCTCGCGCAGCGCCTGATCCAGCACGTCCGCGATCCCGCGCGCCAGCGCGTCGCCCGCCTGCGACACGAACTCCAGCAGGCGCGCGCCGAAGCCGTCGATGATCTCGTCCAGCTTGGGGCCGATCAGCGACGCGACGCGATCGACGGCCAGCGGGCCCTGCTCCTTCGCCTCCGCCTTCACCTCGGTGGCGACGCGCCCGCGCAGCACCATCGCGAGCAGCGGCGCCGCCAGCGCCAGCACGCCACCCACCAGCTGGTTCACGAACAGGAAGACCGTCGTGCCCAGCGCGCCCAGCGCGAACACCGATGCGTCGTACTTCAGCGTGTCGACCTTGATCTCGACCTTCGTTTCGGCCGGCCCGAGATCCTTCGCCACGCCGCCCGCGACCTCGCGGATGTTTTCGTTCGCGACCTGGATGACGTGCTCGGCCAGCCGTTCCAGCTCGGCGGCGATGCGCTCGCCCTCGGCCTCGGTCCACGCTTTCCACGTGTCCTGCACGAAGAACGACAGGTATTTGCGGATGTCGCCGGCGTCGACCGACTCGAGATCGGTCGCCAGCGCGGTGCGCAGCTCGGCAGCGAAGTCCGCCAGATCCTGGCGGACGCGCGCCTTCAGCGCCGCGGTCTCGGCACGCACCGTCTCGGCGGCGCTCTCCAGCACCTTCTTCCCCGAATGCAGCCGTTCTTGCGCGCGCGCGATTCGATCTTGCAGCTCGGGTACGGGCAGCTCCAGCGAGCGCCGGTGGATGGCCAGGCTCTGGCGGATGAACGCGGACAGCCGGGTCGCGTCCGCGAGCGCGTTGTCCAGGAGCAGCCGCCGCCGCTCGTGCGCGACCGTCGCGCCCAGCGCCGTCACGAACGCATCCAGCCCCGAGCCCGCGCGATCGCCGGCCAGCGCTTTCTTCGCCGACACCGGGAAGATCGCCGGCTCCGGCACGATCGCCGCTAGGTGCTGGCGCGCGAAGCGCAGCGTCTCGGCCAGCTCGGACTCGTCCAGCAGATCGGCCTTCGCGACCACGAAGATCAGGCGATCGCGCGTCGACCGCAGGATGCGTTCCTCGAGGAACTGGCGCTCCGACGCGGTCAGGATCTGCGTCGCGTCCAGCAGGAACACGGCGGCGTCCGCGCGCGGCAGGTATCCGTAGGTGATGTCGGCGCGCTGCTCGTTGATGTCGTTGACGCCCGGCGTGTCGACGATCGTCAGCCGATTCGCGAGCAGCGGCGACGGGTGCGTGATCTCGATGTGGTGAATCGCGCCCGTCGGCTTCTTGTCCACCTTGGCCCTCGCGCCGGCCTTGCCCTTCGCTCCATCCGGCTTCCCGTCGCCCTTCCCGGCTTCCGCCTTCGCCAGCCCGTCGACGGTCAGGTGATCGGCCAGCGCCGCCGCGTCGATCGACGTGCGGTCGCCGTTCTCGGTCACCGCCGTCGCGGCCGCGCGCGCGCCGTGCGTGACGTGGGCGAGCAGCGCCGTCGTCGGCGTGATGCCGGTCGGCAACAGCGGCGTCCCCAGCAGCGCGTTGATGAACGTCGACTTGCCGTGGTTGAACTCGCCCAGCACGACGACCGAGAACCGTTCGTCCTCCAGCTTGGGCAGCCGCGTGTCGCGCACGTCGCGCGCCACCCACGGCAACCCGGCGGCCTCCGCCGCCGCCGCCAGATCCGTCAGCACCCTGCGGATCGCCGTCTTCTTCTCGTCGAGTGACGCCATCGGCTCCGTCGACGTCGCCATCACAGCACCGAGATCAGCTGGGCGACGCGCGCGTCGCATTCGTCCTTCGAAGTTCCCGCGGGCAGCGCGTCCAGGGGCGCGTCGGCGGCACGCCCGGTGCCGACCAGGCTGCGGAAATACGTCGTGTCCGCGAACAGCCGCAGCGCCTCCACCCGTTTGGGCAAGTAAGGATGCGTGCGCGTCAGCTCGTCGTAGCGGCCGAGGCCCGCCTGCGCCTCCTTCAGCTGGTTCAGGTATTCGGGGATGCTGACCTCGCTGTACAGCTTCTGGGATCCGATGGCCAGCTTGACCAGGCACCCGATCGACACGTCGATGTCGCGCGTGCAGATCATCCCCGCGCGGTCGCAGGTGATCTCGGCGCGCCGCGCCCAGCCGTTCAGCGCCAGCACCGCCGGCTTCACGCTCCAGCGCAGGAACATGTTGGCGGCGTGCTTGAGGAAGTGCAGAGTCGTCATGTAGACGACGTGGCTGTTCTGGATGTGGCCGCACTCGTGGCCGATCACGTCCAGCAGCTCGGGCTCGGACAGGTGATCGATAAGCGCCGCGTTCAGGACGATGTACGGATCGTCGGCCGTTCCGAACGTGTGCGCGTTCAGCGATCCGATGTTGGGCGACACGTAGACCGTCGGCACCGGGATGCGCAGCGTCTCGGCGCAGGTTTCGGCCAGCTTGGCGATGCGCGGGAACTGCTTGCCCGTCACTTTGACGGCCGTCCCCAGCATCCGGGCCTTCTCGACCGACTGCCACAGCCGGACCGTGGCCTCGACCGCGAGCGTGACCGGGCGGACCCGGTCCAGGGCGGCGCGCACCTTGATGTCGCCGGCGTACGCGTAGGCGGCGCCCTCGCGCGTGCGGGCGGCGACCTCACCTTTCCGCGCCGCGACATAGCGCGCGAACGACAGATCGATATCGGGTCTGGGCACGAATGACTCCCGGGTTGGTTATCCGGTTGCTACTAGATGATAATAGTCCCTCTCG
>DATMZL010000606.1:0-3181 GCA_035607075.1 Polyangia bacterium | reverse complement strand
ATCGTCGTGGACTTACCCGAATCAAAGGTCGGCGCCATCGTCGACTCCTTCTCACCCGACTTCTATGTCGACCGCGACATGGTCCTCGATGAAGTACGGCGCCTCGGCATGTTCAACATGATCCAGGACGTGGCCGCGATGAAGGTGGATATGATCCTTCGGAAGGCCGACCCGTACGCCGCCGAGGCATTTCGACGGCGCCGACCGGTCGAGATCGCGCCCGGCCTGGCACTGGACATCATCTCCGCCGAGGATCTTGTCCTGGCCAAACTAGCCTGGGCCAAAGAGGGAGAGTCAGATCTTCAGCTTCGCGACGTTCGGAATCTCCTGCGGTCCGTGAATGATCTCGACCGAGCCTATCTCGCTCGCTGGGCTGAACTCCTCGGTCTGAGCGCACTGCTGGAAAAGGCAACATCGCCGTGAGCGCAGACACCCGCCCTAAAATCGAAGAACGCTATGCGCAGACGATCATGGCGCGGACGCCCCAGATGCGCGTCGCGATGTGCTTCGATATGTCCAGCGCCGCGCGGGCGATTGTGCGTCGCAGCTTGGAACACGCAGGGTTGTCCGATGACCAGGTTGCCGATGCCCTCGTTGACCGCCTGTACGGCACTGACGTGTCACCCACGGTCCTCGCTGGATGTAAGGCGCGCATCCGACAAAAACGAGGGAGCGTCCTTGGTTAGCAAGACTTGCACAATAAAGAAGAAGCACATCCTCGCAGAGGTTCGGAGAACGGCCTTGCTGGAATTCGCGCGCGATCGTGGGTGTGCAGATGTCGTCGAGGCCTGTGCAGGCATAGTCGTACTGGCATCGTCGTTTCGCTGACAAGAGACTGAACGGAGAGTGGTTCGCCCTCGACCCATCGGATGTCCGCGCGTTTCGTCGTTGGCGGAAGATCGTCTAAGGTTCCGCTCCACGCAGCCGCAGTCGTCGGACCGCTGCGACGCCTCAGTCAATCGCGGGATCCCCACGCAAAGCGGTGAATCCTCGAGCTTCCGCTCCCGAGGCCGCGTTCGGAGGCTCGAGACGCCTCCGGACGACTACGGAGTCCGCGCTCCCTCGCAGACCGCCACTCCGTTCGCCCTCGCGCGCGATCTCGGTTATTGTTTCACGATGGCACAGAAGCCGATCAGCGAGGTGACCGTCATCGGATCGGGCGTGATGGGAGCCGCCATCGCCGCGCACCTGGCCAACGCTGGGATCAAGGCGCGGCTTCTCGACATAGTGCCGAAGGACGACGCCCCGGCCGGTGATCGGAAGGCGCGCAACAAGATCGTCGACGCCGGGTTCGAGGCGGTGCGCAAGATCAAACCGGCGGCGTTCTTCTCGCCGCGCTTCGAGACGCTGCTGACCACCGGCAACCTCGAGGACGATCTGGCGGCGGCGGTCGCCAGTAGCGACGTCATCATCGAGGCGATCATCGAAAACCTCGCGATCAAGCGCCAGCTCTACACGCGCATCGACGAGCTCGGTGGCTCGGCGGTGATCACGTCAAACACGTCGGGCCTGCGCATCGCCGACCTGATGGAAGGCCGCAGCGCCGGCTTTCGCCGCCGCTTCTGCATCACGCATTTCTTCAATCCGCCGCGCTATCTGCGCCTGTGCGAGATCGTGACCGGCCCCGACACGGCGGCCGAGACGCTGGCGCGCGTCGAGGATCTGTGCGGCCGCCTGCTGGGCAAGGGTCTGGTGCGCGCCAAGGACACGCCCAACTTCATCGCCAACCGCATCGGCACCTTTGCGATGATGCGGACGCTGCAGGAGGCGGTGAAGGCGGGTTACACCGTCGAGGAAGTCGACGCGATCTTCGGCCCGGCGACCGGGCGGCCCAAGAGCGCGGTGTTCCGCACCGCCGACGTGGTCGGGCTGGACACGCTGATGCACGTCACGCGCAACTGCTTCGATGCGCTGCCCGGCGACGAGCGCCGCGAGGTCTTCGATCCGCCGGCGGTGCTGCGCACGCTGGTCGAAAAGAAGTGGCTGGGCAGCAAGACCAAGCAGGGTTTTTACAAGAAGGTCGGCGACCAGATCCTGCAGCTGGATCTGAAGACGCTCGAGTACGTGCCGCAGACCAAGCCGCGCTTCCCGTCGCTGGGCGCGGCGCGCGGGACCGACGACGTCGACGAGCGCACGCGCCGCATCCTGGCCGGCGACGACCGCGCGGCGTCGCTGGCGCGCACGGTGCTCTACGAGACGCTGATCTACTCGGCGAACCGCCTGGGCGAGATCGCCGACGACATCGTCGAGATCGACCGCGCGCTGCGCTGGGGCTTCGGCTGGCAGCGCGGCCCGTTCGAGACCTGGGATGCGCTGGGCGTGAAGCAGACCGCCGACAAGATGGAGGCGGCGGGCTACACCGTGCCGGCCTGGGTGCGCGAGCAGATCGCGGCCCAGGGCGAAGGCGCGCGCTTCTACCGCCAGGAGGCGCCGGGCAAGCTGGCCCAGCTGGGCAAGCGCGGCGGCTTCACGCCCGTGCCGACCGACCCGCGCGAGCTGTCGCTGGAGGTGGTGCGCGCCGCGGGCGGTGAAGTGGAGCGCAACGGCAGCGCGTCGCTGCTCGACATCGGCGACGGCGTGTTCTGCCTCGAGTTCCACTCGAAGATGAACGCCATCGACCCCGACATCGTGTCGATGATCTTCAAGGGCGTCGAGCGCGCCGAGCGCGATGGCGTCGGGCTGGTGGTCGGCAACGACGCGCCCGAGGTCTTCTCGGCGGGCGCGAACCTGTTCGCGCTGATGGTCGCCATCGGCCAGAACGACATGGCCGGCATCGAACAGCTGCTGGCGGCGTTCCAGAGCTCCTGCCAGCGCATGCGCTATGCACGCGTGCCGGTAGTCGCCGCGCCGTTCGGGCTGGCGCTGGGCGGCGGCGCGGAGGTGGTGCTCGGCTGTCAGACCGTCCGCGCCGCCACCGAGCTCTACATCGGCTGCGTCGAGGTCGGCGTCGGCCTGATCCCGGCCGGCGGCGGCTGCATGGAGCTGGCCGCGCGCGCGTCCGCGCGGGCGACCGACGATCCGTACTTCGATCTGCTGTCCGTGGTGCGCGTGCCGTTCGAGATGCTGGCGCGCGCGCGGGTGTCGACCAGCGCCGAGGAGGCGCGCGACATGGGCTACTTGCCGGCCTCCACCACCACGTCGATGTCGCGCGAGACGCTGCTCGGCGACGCCAAGCAGGTGG
>DATMZL010001027.1:0-2422 GCA_035607075.1 Polyangia bacterium | reverse complement strand
CAGGGTGTGCAGCTTCTGCCAGTCTCCGGCGTGATCGGACGCCAGCTCCGCGCGCACCGCGGCGAGCTCGGCTTCCAGCTTGCTTACATCCGCCTCCAGTGTCTCCACGCGGCGCGCCAGGCGGCGGCGTTCCCGTTCGCGTTCCTTGTCGGCGTCGCGTGACACGGCGGCGGCGGACGGCGGTTGCGCAACCGGTGGCGGCTTCGGCGCGGCGGCGGCTTCGGCGCGGCGCGCTTCGTGGGAGCGGCGCCGCCAGTCGCTGTAGTTGCCGACGTGAGCTTCCAGGCGGTCGCCGTCGATCACCAGCAAGCGCGTGCACACGCGGTCGAGGAAGTAGCGGTCGTGGCTGACGACGAGCAGCGTACCCTCGTAGCCGCCCAGCGCGTCCTCCAGCGTCTCGCGCGCCGGGATGTCCAGGTGGTTGGTGGGTTCGTCCAACACCAGCACGTTGCGCGGGAACAACATAATCTTCGCCATCGCCAGGCGGCTGCGCTCGCCGCCGGACAGGCCGCGCACGGTCCGGAACGGGTCGTCGCCGAAGAAGCGGAACTTCGCGAGATACTGGCGGACGACCTCCGGCGACAGATCGGCGCGCACGGAGCGGACCTCGTCGATCAGCGACAGGTCTTCGTTGAGGGTCCCCAGCTTTTGATCGAAGTAGCCGATGCGCACGTTCGCGCCGATCTCGACCTTGCCCGCGAGGGGCGGCAGCTCGCCGATCAACGTCTTCACCAGCGTCGACTTGCCGCTACCGTTCGGGCCGACGATGCCGACCTTGTCGCCGCGGTAGATGTTGGCGGTGACGTCGCGCAAGATCGGCGGCACGCCGGGATAGCCGACCGTCAGCTTGGGCGCGCGAATCGTCTCCTTGCTGCCGAGATCGCCGCCCGTCTGGAACGAGAGCGCGATCTTTCCGGCGTGCTCCCATTCGTCGTCGGGGCGCTCAAGCCGCTCCAGCTTCTCCAGCATCTTGCGCCGGCTCTGCGCCTGCTTCGTCTTCTGGCCGGCGAGGTTGCGGCGGATGAAGTCCTCGGTCTTCTCGACGTGTTCTTTCTGGCGCTCGTACGCGGCGCGCGCGCGTTCGATGCGCGCGTCGCGCTCGACGACGTACTTGTCGTAGCCAAACGCGTACTTCACGAACTTCCCGTTCTCCAGCTCGATGATCTCGCGGCACACCGCGCGGATGAAGGCGCGGTCGTGCGACACCAGCAGGAACGCCCCGGTGTACTCGGAGAGGAAGCTCTCCAGACGTTCGATCGCGGCGAGGTCCAGGTGGTTCGTCGGCTCGTCGAGCAGCAACAGATCCGGCTTCTGCACGAGCACCTTCGCCAGCTCCAGGCGCCCGCGCTCACCGCCCGACAGCGTGTCGACCGAGCGCGCGACGTCCGCTTCGTCGAAGCCGACGTCGGCCATCAGGCGTTTGACGCGCGCCTCCAGCTCGTAGCCGCCTTGATGCTGGTAGCGCTCCTGCATCTCGCCGTAGCGCGCCAGGATCGCCGCGTCGCCCGCGTGCAGCTCGGCCTCGGTCGCGATGAGCTGCTCGTGTAGCCGTTGGAGGTCGGCGAACGGTTCCAGCAAGGCGTCGAGCAGGGTGCCCGCGCCCGACAGCTCCTGCGACTGGCGCAGATAGGCGACGGACGCGCGGCCGAGCACCCGCACGTCGCCCGCGTCCAGCTGCATGTCGCCCGCGAGCAGGCGCAGGACTGTCGACTTACCGGCCCCGTTGGGCGCCAGCAGCGCCAGCCGGTCGCCCGGGCGGATCAGCAGGGACGCACCGTCGAGGATCTCGGTGCCCGGATACGCGAACGTCGCGTCTGCGAATTGCGCCAAACTCATGATTGTCGCGGTGGCTCATTTGTAATAGAACACGAGCCGCCGTCCAGGCGACAAGCGCGTGCCATGAAAGAGTATTTGCTGACCGCTGGCCCCACTCCGGTCCCGGAAAGGGTGCTGCAGGCGATGGCGAGGCCGATGCTCTACCACCGCTCGCCTCCGTTCACGGAGTGCCTGCGCGAGGTGCAGGACGGCATGCGCTGGCTGCTGCAGAGCAAGCAGTTGCCGCTGCTGCTCGCCGGGGCGGGCACCGCCGGAATGGACGCGGCGGTCTGCAACTTCCTGCACACCGGCGACAAGGCGATCGTCATCCGCGGCGGCAAGTTCGGCGAGCGCTGGGGCAAGATCTGCCAGGCCTACGGCATGGAGTGCGTGTTCATCGACGTCGAGTGGGGCAAGGGCGTGGACCCGAAGGTGGTCGCCAAGGCGCTGGACGAGAACCCGGACGTGCGCGCCGTCTACGCGACCGCGTCCAAGACATCGACCGCGACCCAGCACGACATCAAGGCGCTGGCCAAGGTGGTGAAGGCGAAAAACGACGTCATCATCTGCGTCGACGCGATCACCGCCGTCGGCGTCTACGACGTGC
>DATMZL010001048.1:0-11339 GCA_035607075.1 Polyangia bacterium | reverse complement strand
TGGGCGAGCCAGCTGTTGACGCCGCTGGCGACCGTGACGCGGCTGGCGTCGTTGCCCAGCGTCTGCATCTTCAGGACCTCGGGCCCCGACGCCACGGAGCGGGCGGACCAGGCGATGGTGTCGCCGCCTCCGGGAAAATCGACCTCGAAGTGAGAGAACATGTCGGCCGCGCTCACGGAGATCAGCGTCTCGATCTTCGCCAGCGGCGGGTCGGCGGTGGCGTCGAGGTGCCCCGCCAGCAGGTCGCTCAGGATGAGCGTCGGATCGGTCTGCATCGCCGCCGCCAGATCGCGAAGGCACCAGATCGTGTTCCCCTTGGTGCCGGGCGTGCAAAGGTTGAGGTCGGTGTTCGCGTCGGCGACCGCCAGCGCGCGGCCAGCGGTCATGCCGGGGCGCCATCCGAACGGCGTGCCGGTCAGCGCGTCGTAGTAGACCAGCGTATCGCCCTGGAACATCGCCGGGTGAAACTGTTCCTCGCCGAAGCTGTCGATCAGCTTCAAGCAGTTGGGATCGGTCGTGCCGCAGGTGATCGATGTGCCGGCCACGGCGGCCCTCGTCACGTTGACCACGAACAGCGCGGCGTTGCCCACCATCACCTGCGACGGGCCGAAGAAGGCACACCAGCGATCGCCGGTCGCGCCTTCCTCCATCGTGCAGGGAGCGCCGAGGTCGAGCAGCGTCGCTTGCGTGCTCTGGAAGACGATCGAACCCGTGGGCATCGCCGACCCGGCCGTACCGGTGCTACCGGCAGCGCCACCGCCGAGACCGCCGCTGCCCGTGGAGGACATCGTCCCGCCGGCGCCGCCCGCGCTGCTTCCGCCGCCGCCACCGTCCGGCTTCGACGACGATCCACCACAGCCAAAACCGATGAACGAAACAATCGCAATCGCGATCGGGGCGTGACGCGAGAGCATGCGAGCCCTCCCTTCCGAGGGGAAAAGGCCATTGGACCTCAGCGCGCCCGTCGCCGCAAGCCCAATAGCGCTGCAAGTTCGGTAAAATGCGGGCATGTGTGAGCTGCTGGGGATGGAGTGCAACGTCCCCACGGACATCGTCTTCTCCTTCACCGGCTTCGTGCTGCGCGGCGGAAAGACCGGGCCGCACGCGGACGGCTGGGGTCTGGCGCTCTACGACGGCAAGTTCGCGCGCAGTTTCCTGGAACCAACGCCCGCGTGCACCAGCGTGATGGCTGAGTTCCTGCGCAAACACCCGATCAAGACGCTGCTGGCGATCGCGCACGTGCGGCGCAAGACGCGCGGGCGCGCGTCGCTGGAGAACACGCATCCGTTCAAGCGCGTGCTCTGGGGCCGCCACTTCACGTTCGCCCACAACGGGACGCTGCCGTTCATCAAGCAGCGCCGCCTGCGGGTCGAACACCCGGTGGGCGAGACCGACAGCGAACACGCGTTCTGCTGGATGATCGAACAGCTGCGCGCCGCCTTCCCCGACGGCTACCCGAAGCAGCCGCGCCGGCTCTGGCAGGCGATCGCCGAGCTCGGCCGCACGCTGGGCGCGGAGGGCAAGTTCAACTTCCTGCTCGCCGACGGGCGCCACCTGTACGCGCGCTGCGGGACCAAGCTCTGCTACATCGTGCGGAAAGCGCCGTTCGGACGCGCGACGCTGCGCGACGCGGAGCTGAAGATCGACTTCTCGTCGGTGACGACGGCGCGCGATCGCGTCGCGGTGGTGGCGACCGAACCGCTGACGCGCGACGAGGCGTGGCAGCGGGGAACGCCCGGCACGCTATGGGTCTTCGACAACGGCCGCTTGCGCGCGACGCTGCCCAGCGGCGAACGGATGGATGAGATTCCGAAGCGGGCGCGCGCGGCGCCCGTCCGCGCCCGGCGCGCGGCGTAGTTTCGCCCGTCAGTGCTAGGCTGCCGGGCGTGAATCCAAGCAGGCGTAAGTTCCTCAAGCGCGGCCTCATCGGCGGCGGCTTGCTGGTCCTGGCCGGGACGCTGCCGTTCGCGTTTCGCACCACCGCGCTCGGCCGGCGCCCACGGCGCGAGCTGCGCCTCCTCAGCCTCGAGGAGCACGCTGTGCTGGCGGCGGCGGCGGCGCGACTGGTGCCCGGCGACGGCGCCGGCCCGGCGTGGCCAACGGCGGAAGCGGTTGACTGCGCCGGCAAGGTAGACGCGCTGCTGGCGACCTGCCATCCGGACGTCGGCAATGACTTTCGCCGGCTGCTGCGCCTGTTCGAGAGCGGTTTCTTCGGGACCTTCATCGCAGCGTCGCCGCGGCCGTTCACGCGCGCCACGCCCGCCGAGCAGGACGCGCGGCTCGAGGCCTGGCGGCGCTCGCGGTTCACGATGCTCCGCAGCGGATACCAGGCGATCAAACGCCTGACGCACGCGGCGTACTACTCGTCGCCCGAGGTGTTCGCGCGCGTCGGCTACGCCGGTCCGCCCGAGGTCCCCCAGGTGCCCGCGTGAGCGAAACAATTGAATCGGGAACCCTCAAAGGGTTCCCGAACCCTCCCGCGATGGTGCGCGGCGAGCAAAGCTCGCCGGCTCCCCACGCGGCGAAGCCGCCCGGCCGCATCATCCCCGGCGCCGAGCTGGGCGCGATGTCGGCGCACGAGGTCGACTTCGCGATCGTCGGCAGCGGCGCGGGCGGCAGCGTCGCCGCCGCCGTGCTGGCAGCAGCGGGCGCGCAGGTCGCCGTCGTCGAGGAAGGCGGCCACTACACGCGCAACGACTTCAACATGCAGGAAGCGTGGGCGTACCCCGCGCTCTACCAGGAGCACGGCAACCGCACCACCGACGATCTGGCGATCATGATCCTGCAGGGACGCAACGTCGGCGGCGGCACGACGGTGAACTGGACGTCGTCGTTCCGCACGCCGGCCCCGACGCTGCGTCTGTGGGCGGAGCGGCACGGCGTCGGCGACATCGACGCCGCCACGCTGGAGCCGCACTTCGCCGCAGTCGAAGCGCGGCTGGACGTCGGCCCCGGGAACCCCGACGACGTCAACGCCAACAACCGCAAGCTGATGGACGGCGCGGCGAAGCTGGGCTGGGCGCCCGAGCTGATTCGCCGCAGCGTGAAGGGCTGCGCGCGCCTCGGTTACTGCGGGATGGGCTGTCCGCTGGACGCCAAACGAACGTCGCGCACGACGTTCCTGGCCGACGCGATCGCCGACGGCGCCGTCGTCTATTCGGACTGCCGCGTGAAGCTCGTCGAGACGGATCGCGGCCGCGCGAAGGCCGTCGTCGCCGAGGTCCTGGATCGCGCGAGCGATCGCCCGCGCGGCCGCATGATCGTGCACGCGCGCAAGGGCGTGGTGCTGGCGGGAGGCGCGATCAACACGCCGGCGTTGCTGCTGCGCTCGCACGCGGGCAACGAAAGCGGCGTCGTCGGCAAGCGCACGTTCCTGCACCCGACGGTGCCGATGGTCGCGTTCTACGATCAGCCGATCGAGGCTTTCTACGGCCCGCCCCAGTCGGTGTCCGTGCATCACTTCTCGAACCGCGGCGCGCGCGTCGGCTACTTCCTCGAGACCGCGCCCGTCCACCCGATGCTGGGCGCGCTCGCGCTGCCTGGGTTCGGCGACGCCCACCGCCGCATGGCGGAGCGGCTGCCGTTCGTGCAGGCGACGATCGCGCTGCTGATCGACGGCCACCACGAGGACGACGGCGGCGATGTGTCGGTCAACAAAGACGGGCGCATCAGCCTGCGCTATCCGCTGAACGCCGCGCTGCGCGAGGCGGCGATCGACGCGCTCGGCAACATGGCGCGCCTGCAGCTGGCGGCGGGTGCGCGCGAGGTGGTCACGCTGCACGAGACGCCGATCGTCATCCGCAGCGAGGCCGACATCGCCCGCATCGCCGACGCGCCGTTCATCGCCAACGGCCACACGATGTTCTCCGCCCACCAGATGGGCGGCTGCGCGATGGGCAGCGATCCGCGCCGCTCGGTCGTGAACTCGCGCGGCCGCCACCACCAGCTCGAAAACCTGTGGATCGCCGACGGCTCAGTCTTCCCGACCGCGCTGGGCGTGAACCCGCAGATCTCCGTCTACGCGCACGCGCGCTTGTTCGCGACCGCGATCGCGCAGGGCGCCGCCGCGGAGCCCGCGCGGTGACGGAGCGCCCACCGCTCGACGTGCGCGACGGCGTTCCGCTGGCGCCGCTGACGACGCTGGAGCTGGGCGGCCCCGCGCGCCACTTCGTCGAGGCCGCCGACGACACGACGATCGCCGAAGCGCTGCGCTGGGCCGATGCGCGCAGCCTGCCGGTCGTGATCCTGGGCGGCGGTTCGAACGTCGTGATCGGCGACGGCGGCTGGGACGGCCTGGTCGTCCGGATCGCGACGCGCGGCCGGCGCTTCGACGGATCGGGCTCGACCGTGAAGCTCACCGCCGCCGCGGGTGAGCCGTGGGACGACGTCGTCGCCGATACCGTCGCGCGCAACCTGGCGGGGCTCGAGTGCCTGTCGGGGATCCCGGGCCTCGTCGGCGCGACGCCGATCCAGAACGTCGGCGCCTACGGCCAGGAGGTCGCGGACTGCATCGTTTCCGTCCGCGTCCTGGAACGCGCGACCGGGCGCGTGCACGATCTGGCGCCGCACGCGTGCGAGTTCGGCTACCGCGACAGCGCCTTCAAGCGCGCGCCCGATCGCCACGTCGTGCTGGGCGTGACGTTCGCGCTGCGGGCCGCCGACCAGCCCACGCTGCGCTACCGCGAGCTCACCGACGCGCTGGCCGGCACGGCGCTGCCCTCGCTGGCGGAGGTCCGCGCGATGGTGCTGGCGCTGCGCCGGAAGAAGTCGATGGTGATCGTCGACGGCGATCCGAACCGCCGCAGCGTGGGGTCATTTTTCACGAACCCGATCGTGACCGCAGGCGAGGCGGACGGCGTCGCGGCACGGGCGGTCGCGCTCGGCGAGATCGCGCGCCCGGAGGTGATGCCCCGCTGGCCCACCGCGGGCAGCGGCGTGAAGCTGTCGGCCGGCTGGCTGATCGAGCACGCCGGCATCCGGAAGGGCCGGCGCCATGGCGCCGTGGGCGTTTCGACCGCGCACGCGCTCGCGCTGGTGCACCATGGCGGCGGTTCGAGCGCGGAATTGCTCGAGCTGGCCCACGAAGTGGGCGACGCGGTGCATGCCCGGTTCGGTATGACATTGCTGCCCGAACCGACGATGATCGGCGTGGCATGGAGCCCGTCGCGCCCTTGACGAAGCCGGCTAACCCCGCGCAGTTGAAGGGCGCGCCGCGAGGGTTATGATGGCGGCTCTCGAAGGTCGCTTGGAACGATGCTTGCTTTTCTGGGGGTCCGCGCCTTCGCTCGTCTCGCCAGAGTGATCCTCGACATGGCCGCGCTGAACAGATCCGCTTTCCTCCGCGCCTCCTTTCGCGCCTCCTTTCGCTTCGCGGCGATCGGCTGCCTTGTCGTGGCCGCGGGGTGTGCCGCGAGCGCCGACGGCAATGCATCGCCGCCCGACGCCGGCGCGGGCAACGCCGGAAGTAGCGGCGCAGCGGGTTCGTCCGGCACGACGGGCGCGGGAGGCGGGATCGATACGGACGCCGGCGTCGACGGCAGCTCGACCGGCGCCGCGGGCGTGACCGGCTTCGCGGGAACGTCGGGCGGCGCCGGCGCGTTCGGTATGGGCGGCGGGGGTGGTGGCCTGGCGGGCCGTGGCGGAACGACCGGCACCGGCAGCGCAGGCCGCGGCGGGACGACCGGCACCGCGGGCCGCGGCGGAACGACGGGCACCGCGGGAACGAGCGGCGGCGCGGGAACGACGGGAGCTGCCGGCGCCATTGCGGGCCGTGGCGGAACGACGGGCGCCGCGGGAGCGGGTGGCGGCGTCGCCGGCCGTGGCGGCGCGATCGGCACCGGCTCTGCGGGCACCACCGGCGCGGCCGGCACATTCGCCGCCGCCGGCACGACAGGCGCGGGCGGCGGGGCCGGCACCGGTGGAGGTGCAGGTTCCAACCTGTGCGGCGGTGCCGGACAGATCATGTGCGCGAGCGGGCGCTTCTGCGAGCTCGCGACCGGCGACTGCGCGAACACGAACCCGGCTGGTGTCTGCACGGCGATCCCGACCGGCTGCGATTCGACCTTCGATCCCGTCTGCGGATGCGACGGCAAGAGTTACTTCAACGACTGCGAGCGCCAGGCCGCCGGCATCAGCAAGTGGGCGGGCGGAACCTGTTCCGCCCCCACCTGTCCGGCGGCGGCGCCGACGCCGGGAACCAGTTGCGCGCAGGGCAACATCTCCTGCGTCTACGGAATCACCACAGGACCCGACACCGGCTGCGTCGAACGTCTGTCGTGCGCGAACGCGATCTGGTCGCCCGCCGTCGTCGTCTGTCCCGATTAGTGATTGCGAGATCACCGTCGGACATGGAACACTGGCGAGTTCCATGCGCACGCTCATCTCGCTCTTAGTCGTATCTCTGCTCGTGATCGGACTTCCCGGCGGCGCCACCGTCGCCTCGGCCGCGCGCTCGCCTTCGGCCCACGTCGCCCAGGGCCGCGCCAAGAAGAAGCACCGCCCGCAGAAGGCCAAGAAGGCCGACAAGAAGGCCGAGAAGACGGCCGAGAAGACCGAGAAGAAACCGAAGAAGAGCGACCGCGGCTTCGAGCTTTAGAACGCGGTCACTGCGTTACTGCGGGTAGCCGGTCATCTCCCAGTTGTAGATGACCTCCTTCTGCCAGTTGGTCAGCGGATCGGCCGGCGGGGGCGGCATCCGCAAAGAGCTCGCCAGATTGATCCTCAAGGGGACCTGGGTGGTGCACAAAGCCGAGCCTGCCCCCATCTTGCAATCGGCCGCGAGCATGCCGGGGTTGCTGCAGTCCCCTGTGGACTCGTATCGCTGCAGGTAGCAGTAGGCCGGCTTGTTGGGGGCCCCGTTCACGTCCCCCACATTCAGCATGTCGTTCGCGCCGTGGCAGTGCACGCACTGGGCGATGAAGATCGGTCGGACGTCATTCGCGTACGTCGGGTTCGCCGGGACCGGCCCTTCGTCCGGCGCGCAAGCGAGCGACGCGAACGCGAACGGCAGGGCGAGCAGCGTCTTCGACATGACGGACGCCGCGCGCTGTTACTGCGGGTAGCCGGTCAACGCCCAGTTGTTGATGACCTGCTTCTGCCAGTTGGTCAGCGGATCGGCCGGCGGGGGCGGCATCCGCGAAGAGTTCGTCAAATTGATCATCGAGGGGATCTGGCTGGTGCAAACAGTAGATCCTGCGCCCCTCTTGCAACTCGGGTCCGGGTTGGCGACATTGCTGCAGTCCCCTGTTGTCTCGTACCGCTGCAAGTAGCAGAAGCTCGGCGCGAGCGGGAAACCGTTCACGTCCCCCGCGTTCAGCATGTCGTTCGCGCCGTGGCAGTGTACGCACTGGGCGATGAAGATCGCCTGCACATGGCTCGTATACGTCGGGTTCGCCGGCACCGGGCCTTCGTCGGGCGCGCAGCCCAGCGAGGCGCACGCGAGGGCGAGCGCGAACGGCAGGGCGAGCAGCGTCTTCGACATGACGTCCCTCATAGATAGTAATGCAGCTGGCCCATGAGGAGCGTCGCCGCGGGCTGGCCCTGCTGCCCCACCTGCATGTATTGCCCGAACAGCACCACCTCGCAGTGGGCGTAGGGAAACACGTTGATCTGCAGGTTGTACGCGTTGCGCCCGGTCGTCCTGACCGACAGGTTCTCCTGGTAGCGCTCGTACATCGGCGAGATCATGATCCCGCGGACCGGAAATGCGCTGACGCCCAGGTACGAGACGAACTGGTTCTGGTTGAAGTTCGGCGCGCCGACGATGTCGACGACCTGGTGGATGAAGTCCGCCTCGCCCAGGAACAGCAGCTTGGCCTTCTCGATCCACAGCTTGCCGACCGCGCCGCCCTGGTAACGGCTCGCCTCCTTGCCGATGCCGACGCGCGCCTGCCCCGCCAGCGCCGCCATGCCGTTCAGCCGGTACTCGAAGTATCCAGCCCCGCCCGATTCACGCGCGCCGACCGATTGCAGCGCATCGGGAAAATTCGTCGGCGGCGGCGTGAACGCCGACACGTGCAGCTCCCACTCGTCGGAGACGTAGCCGCCCGACGCGGTGTACGTCTCGTTGTAAAGCTGGTAGCCCGCGTAGCGGCGGACGAAGTAGATGTGCTCGACGAAGCGCAGGCCGTAGGGCGCGTAGAAGCGTCCGACGCGCGCGTACGGACCCGTCGCGCTCGGGCGCCACATGAGGTAGTGCTCGCGCGAGATGAAGCGATCGCCGAGGTTGCCGACCAGGCGCGAGCCGACCGAATTGTCCACCGGCCGCGTCTCGCCTTTCGCGCCGGCCGCGATGTAGAGCGAGAACGCGTCGCCGAACGCGAAGCGCGTGTACAGATCCGCCTGCATCGGGAACCACGCCCAGCTCGGCGAGAGATCGCCGCCGTCGTCCTGGCGCGTGGCGGCCAGGCGAAGGTCGACGCCGGCCGCGAACCACGACGGCAGCGTCGCCGCACCGTGCAGGAAGCTGCCGTCGCCTCCCATGCTGATGGTGTCGCCGCTCTCGCTGCGGCCCCACGACGACAGCAGACCGCCGCCCGCCGGCGAGTAATGGCACTGGCTGCACTTGTTCGTGCCGGAGCTGAACTGGAACTGCGGATAGGCGGCGGCGATGCGCGCGAAGCCGAACGTCCCAACGCCGGCGACGAGCAGACAGAGAAGGAGTCTTCGCATGGGGCTGGGTCAGGTCCTCAGTCGTTGGGCGTGCCGGCCGCGATCCAGTCGATGATCAACTTGATGTCCGCCTCGGGCAGCGGAGCGTCAGGCGGCATGCGCTTCGAGGCAATTCCCCTCATCAGGTAGACGACCGGTGAGTTGTCGGGCGCCGTCTTGTCGGCGTAGCCCTGCACGGTCATCACGTTGAAGCCGGACGCGCGATCGTGGAAGTCCACGCTGGCGCGCTTGGCGACCTCCGAATGGCAGTTCACCGTCGCGCACGACGGCTCGGTGATCGTCGCCGAGATGAACGACCACTTCGCGGGGCGGCTGTCGGCGTCGCTGCCGCATCCCATCAGCGCGGCGGCCGCTGCCGCGACGAGAAACACCCGTCTCCGGATGGGGGCCGGAATCATCGGCGGATTATGCATCAACGCGTTTCGCTCTCAACCTCGAATGCAGCGACCCATAGTGCCGTCACGTCGCTTGCAGGGTGCAGATTTTTTCCGGTGATTTGGATTTCTACGTGCAGCTTTCCGCCGGCGTGCGTGACTGGTGCCACGAGCGCGACGACTGAACCCGCGGCGGGCCAGGGCATTCGCCGCGCCTCGACGGTCTCCGCGCCCGTACCGCTGCGTGTGCTGATCGCGATCTCCGCGTCTTCGAGACACGTATCCGCGCAATCGATGCGCATCGACACGCGGTATTTGCCGGCGGCCAGATCGAGATCGGTCGTCGCGGCGGCGGTGGTGGCCGGAGGCATCAGGCGAAGGCCAAATCCGTCCCAGGTTCCGCGCACCGGCGACGGCTGCCCTTTACCCACGACGGGCCGAAATTCGCAAATGTGCTTCGCGCCGTCGATGTTGCAGGCGGCGACCGCCCAGCGATGCTCGGCGCGCAAGCGCGTCCCCGCGGCGAGCATTCGTGGCCAGCCCACGAACACAACGGCGATCGCGACGGCGGCCAGCACACCCTCGTAGAGCAGGCGCGGGCGCCGCTGCCGATCGATCGTGAAGCGCGCGAGATCGCGCACGGCCTCGCCGACCCACACAAGCCCCGCACCCGCGAATGGCATCAGCAACACGGCGACGGGAAGGTGGTAACGAGCCTCGGCAAAGAAAAGGGCGTAAATCGCGGCGAGCGCGAACGGGATCGGCAGCAGCGACGTCGCGGGCCGATTGCGCCGCGCAAACGCCGCAATGACGCCTACCAAAACGGCGGCGATGAACACGTACCAGAACCCGTCGACGACGCGCTCGACGCCGGTGCGATGCCGGGTGAACCAGGCGAACACGCGGCTCTCCGGCGGCAACACGCTCTGGCGATAGAGCGGCCAGTAGAGAAGCGGCCGTTCGTGCGACAGCAAGCGATCTGCCTTGATGGCGAGAAGGCCGAGCGCGTACTTCGGCTCCGCCTTCACCCATTGCACGGCGAGCTTGAACGCGGCGCGATCGCTCTCGCGGTGCGGAGGCGCGAACAGCCGATAGCCGGTGCCTTCGTAGAAAAGCCGATTCAGGGATCGCGTGTACGTCCCGTCCGAATTCGGGTTCGAACCGACGAGCGCGGTATGGCCGCCGTGGCTGTCAGTGAGAAAGAACTCGCCGTAGCGCTTCTTGTTGCGGATGCCCCACGGCAGCAGCACCAGCGACGCGACCACCGCGGCCGCCAGCGTGCGGGTGATGACGTGGCCGAACGCCGCGCCGCGCGCCCGGAAGTGCGGCGCCGCCATCAGCGTCAGCGGCAGCGCGACGGCGCGCACGTACGCGGCCAGGCCCAGCACCAGGCCGTAGAGAGCGGGCGCGCCCAGCGGCCGCGCCCCCGCCCCGCGAACCAGCAGCCAGACAGCGATCACGATCAGCGCCGTGGCCGGCATGTCCGTCCCCGTCACGCTGGAGACGGCAATGCCGCCCGGCCAGAGCGCGCACAGCAAGCCGGCCACGACGGCGGCGGTCCCACCGAACAGCAACCGCCCGAGGCCGTACACCGCCCCCGCCGCCAGCCCGCCGGCGACGACGCCGATCATCTTGATCGCAAGCAGGCCGCCGCCCAGCGCGTGCACCGCCGCGACCATCGCGACGTAGCCCGGCATGTAGATGAACTCCGGATCAAGCCCGCGGTGCTCGACGAGGTAGCGCGCGGACTCGATGTACATCGCGAAGTCGCCGACCGGCCGCGTGGGCACCAGGAACACCCAGGCGACGCGGACGCCGATGGCCAGAGCGACGATGAAAAGGCCCACGAACCGCGTATTACGCCGGCAGTCGCGCCCGACGGCAAGCGCGGATTTCTACGCGCGCCAGGACCCGGTCAAGGCAGCGGACCGCAGGGAATCGCCCCACGGAACAGCGCGTGACCGCCGGCAACGGCGTCGTCGGTCCAGAAGAAACTCTTGAAGCCCTGCGCGCTGCACTCGCTCTCGGGCGCGAACGTGATCCCTTCGTAGTTCGAGTTCGCCAGCGACGGTGGCTTCGAATAAAGCTTCGTGAGCTCGAAGCGGCCGCTGGCGCCGATGCGCAGCACAGCGGCCTCGTTGCCGCAGGTGTCGTCGCAGTACGCCCACAGGTTGCCCTGATCGCGATCGAAGTCCAGCGACATGATCGAGATGTGCCCGCTCGCCACGGTCGCGACGCGCCGGAACGTCCCGGCGGCGTTGCTGTGATCCAGCGCGTAGCCGTAGATCATCCCGT
>DATMZL010000626.1:0-2639 GCA_035607075.1 Polyangia bacterium | reverse complement strand
CAGGGTTTCGTCGATGTCGACGTCCAGGCCGGGCGCCTCGCCGGGGTGGAATGTGCCGTCCGAGAAGGTGTAGGCGTGCGGGAAGACCGCGTCGATATCGATGGTGTGGGGCATGTGCTCCTGGATCCCGAAGTTGTGCACGGCGAGCCCGAAGTGCAGCGCGGCCGCCATGCACACGGGCGACAGATCGGTCGCGCCGTGCGACCCGGTGCGCACGTTGTGCAGCTCGGCGAGGTGCGCGATGCGCGTCAGATGCGTGATGCCCCCGGCGTGCACGACCGTCGTCCGGATGTAGTCGATCAGCTGCTCGCGGATCAGCTGTTCGCAGTCGTGGATCGACGAGAACACCTCGCCCACCGCCAGCGGTGTGGTCGTGTGCTCGCGGATGATCCGGAAGCCCGCCTGCTGCTCGGCCGGCACCGGATCCTCCATCCAGAACAGGTGGTGAGGCTCCAGCTCCTTGCCCAGGCGCGCCGCCTCGATCGGCGTCAGCCGGTGGTGGACGTCGTGCAGCAGATGCACGTCCGGTCCCAGCTCGCCCCGCGCGCGCTTGAACAGCGCCGGCACCACATGCAGATATTTTTCCGTCGAGAAGAACGTCTCCAGCGGCTTGCCCTTCTCGGCCGGCTCGTAGTGCAGCTTGCCGCGCGCGACGCCGTACCCGTTCGGCACGCCCGGCACGCCGCACTGCAGGCGCACCGCCCGGTAACCCAGCTTCACGTACTCCGCCGCTGCCGCCACCGTCTCGTCGATCGTCTCGCCGTTGGCGTGCCCGTAGACCATCACGTCGTCGCGCGCCTGACCACCCAGCAGCTGGTACACGGGCACGCCCAGCGCCTTGCCCTTGATGTCCCACAGCGCCGTGTCGACCGCCGCGATCGCCGTCATCGTCACGGGCCCGCGCCGCCAGTACGCGCCCTTGTAAAGGTAGTGCCAGATATCCTCGATCCGCTGCGCGTCGCGCCCGATCAGCAGCGGGATCACGTGGTCGGTCAGGTAGCTGGCGACCGCCAGCTCGCGCCCGTTCAGCGTCGCATCACCGACGCCGTGCACGCCGCCCTCCACCTCGATCTTCAGCGTGACGAAGTTCCGTCCCGGCGAGCAAACGATCACCTTCGCCGCTACGATCCTCACTGATTCACCCCGCTCGCCAGGTAGCCGCCGTCGACGACCAGGATGTGTCCGTTCACGAACCCGGCCGAATCGGACGCCAGGAACACGGCCGCGCCCGCGACCTCCTCGACCTTGCCGAAGCGCCCGCCCGGCGTGCGCAGCTTGATCTCTTTTCCCCGCTCGGTCCCGTCGAGCAGCTTTTCGTTCAACGCCGTCCGGAACACGCCGGGCGCGATCGCGTTGACCGTCACCCCGCGCGGCCCCCACTCGATCGCCAGCGACTTCGTCAGCGCGCCGACCGCCGCTTTGCTCGCGCCGTAAGGCGCCGTCTCGTGGAACGCGACGAATGTGGTCAACGACGCGATGTTGATGATGCGCCCGTATCCGCGCTTGAGCATCGGCTTCCCGAACACCTGACACCCGCGCAACGTGCCGGTCAGGTTCACGTCCAGGATGTCATTCCACGACGCCTCGTCGTAGTCCATCGCGGGCAGCCGCTTGGTCTTGCCCGCGCAGTTGACCAGGACGTCGACCTTGCCGAACGCGGCCAGCGCCGCGTCGCGCAGCGCTTCCAGCGTGTCGCGCTTGGTGACGTCGGCGGTCAGCCGCAGCGTCTTGCGCCCCGCCGCTTCGATCTCATCCGCCGTCGCCGCGACCTCGGCCGCCCGCCGCGCCGCCGCCACCACGTCGGCGCCCGCCGCCGCCAGGCCCAGGCTGATCGCGCGGCCAATCCCCGACGTGCCGCCCAGGACGACCGCCGTGCGGCCTTGCAGATTCAGCGCTGAGGCAGGCGCGGACGCGGGCCCGGACACGACGCCCGCTGTTCTACCACCACATGCTCGCCGACAGTGAGATCATGTCCTTGTCGGAGACGAACCGGGCGTCTTCCATCGGTGGATCGCCGACGCGGATCAGCGTGTTGGCGCCGGTGAACCAGTGCGAGTACTGGATGACAATCTGGTCCGTCGACTGCCAGTCGGTGCGCAGGATGACTCGCGGCGACACGACCGCGAACGTGAACGTCGGGTCCTGCGTATCGGGCGTGACCCGGTCATAGCGGCCCGACAGCGCCAGCCAGGGCAGCAGGCTGTACGTCACCTCGCCGCCCGCCTTCCACTTGGTGACGCCGTTGTAGAAGCGCACGTTCGTGTCGAACTGGTGGTCGTCGCTGTTCACGTGCGTGATCATGCCGAACAAGCTCACGAACAGGTCGGGCCCGTCGCCCGAGAACGGCACCGGATAGCTGACCAGCTTGCCGAGCGAAAGGTCGTACTGCCCGCCGATGATCGTCAGATTCCCGTTCCCCATGCTGTTCGACCCGAGATAGTTCGTGATCAGGCCCGGCCCGCCGCGCGTGTTCAGGATCTGGATGATGCGGCTTAACGTCTGGACGTGCTTCGCGTTGACGTACGAGGCCGCGCCGTAGAGGTGGCCGAAGCGTCCCGCGGTGACGCGCAGATCGCCGCCGACGACGTCCAGCTTCGCGTCGGGCAGGCTGCTGTCGGGCGTCAGCGGCGTCATGCCGA
>DATMZL010000632.1:0-3528 GCA_035607075.1 Polyangia bacterium | reverse complement strand
CTACGACCCGCATTCGATCACTTGAGCATGAATGGGTACGGCACGCTGATGCCGTTCGAGCGCGGGAAGCGCGCCGTCTTGACAGCCCGTTCGATGCACGCGCCGGTCGGCGTACCCGCAAACTTGCCCGTGACGTCGGCCTTCGCGACCCGGCCGCTCTTCGTGATGACGACGTTCACCATCGCCACGCCCGGCACGAGGAACCGCTGGTAGCACGCGGCGATGTTCGGCCGCACGGCGTTCAGGCCAGCGACGAGCGCCGCCTTCGAAAGAGGGCCCGCGACATCGCTCGACGTTTCCGCGGACCGGCGCGGCGGAGGTGGCAGCGACAGCTCCGAATCGATCGGAATGATGGGACGCGCGGGTACGACGGCGGGTACGCTCACCTCGACAGGTATCGGCGCGGGCGCTGCTGACCGATCGCGCGCGCAGTCATCGTGAAGCACCACGCGCACCGTCGCGACGAGCAGCCAGAACGTCGCCACCAGCGCCCCGTAACCGACGTACTTCATCACATCACCATCCTGACCACGACCACGTCGGCCCAGCAAACGATCGCCAACGCCGTCAGCCCCACATACCGCACGGGCCGATCGTATCAGATCGCGATGTCGCGGTGACGGATCGAAATTGCGAACGCGGTGCCGAGCCGGCGTCCCAGTTCGCGGGCGATGGCGACCGATCGGTGGCGGCCGCCCGTGCAACCGATGGCGACCGTCGCGTAGGACTTCCCCTCACGCCGGAACCCCTGCACGGATCGCTGCACCAGCCGCACGGCGTCGTCGAGAAACGCTTTGGTTTCCGGGTCGTCCATGACGAACCGCACCACCGCCTCGTCCTCGCCGGACAGCGCCGACAGGTCGGGCACGAAGAAGGGATTGGGCAGGAAGCGGACATCCAGGACGATGTCGGCCTCCGCCGGGATGCCGTGCTTGAACCCGAACGACAGCAGCGTCACCGCCAGCTCGCCCTCGCCGCGGCCGTAGCGCTCCTGGATCAGGCCCCGCAGGACGTGGACGTTGAGCGCGCCCGTGTCGACGAGCGCGCTCGCCTCCTGACGCAACGCCGCCAGCGTGCGGCGTTCCGTGGTGATGCCGGCGCGGATGTCGGTGTCGGACAGCGGGTGCCGGCGGCGCGTCTCCGAGAAGCGCCGCAGCAGGATCTCGTCGGAGGCCTCCAGGAACAGCACCTCGACAGAGTGCCCGCGCTTGCGCAGGTCGGCGAAGATCGACGCCATCCCTTCCAGGAAGTTGCCGCTGCGCGCGTCGATGCCCAGCGCGGTGCGGTCGATGTCGGGACGGCTGGCGAGCAGATCGATCAGCTGCGGCACCAGCGGCAGCGGCAGGTTGTCGACGGCGTAGAAGCCGAGATCCTCCAGCGCGCGCAGCGCCGTCGACTTGCCGGCGCCGGATACACCCGTGACGACGACCAGCCTCATTCGACGTCGTCCCGCCAGCGCCGCTCGCGCGCGTCGGCGAGCGCGCGATCGAGGCGTTCCTGAAACTCGCGCGCCGAGTGGTGGCCGCGCACCTGCAGCAACCGGTTGCGGGCCGCCACTTCGATCAGTGAGCTCACGTTACGGCCTGGGCTGACCGGGATGCGCAACAGCGGCACCTGTACCTCCAGGATCGGATACACCATCTCGTCGAGGCCCAGACGATCGTGGGCGTCGGTCTGGTCCCAGCGAATCAGCTCCAGCACCAGCTCGATGCGTTTCTCGTCGCGTACGGCGGCGACGCCGAACATGTCCTTGATGTTGATGATGCCGAGGCCGCGCACCTCCATGTGGTGCTTGATCAGCTCGGACGCCCAGCCGACGAGGATGCTGCCCGACGTGCGGCGCACCTCGACGAGATCGTCGGCGACCAGTCGGTGCCCGCGCATGATGAGATCCAGCGCCGCCTCCGATTTTCCGATGCCGCTCTTGCCCAGCAGCAGCACGCCCACGCCCAGCACGTCCATCAGCACGGCGTGGATGCTGGCGGTCGGGGCCAGCTGCAGCTCGAGGTACTTCTGGATCTGATCGATCGCGATCGACGACATCAGCGGCGTGCGCAGCAGCGGGACGCCCAACCGGTCCGCGGCCTCGCGCAAGATGGGCGGGATCTCGAGGCCCTTCGTGACCACGACGCAGGCGGGGTTCAGCGAGAAGAACGCCTCGACGGAGGCGCGCGCCGCGTCCTCGGACAGCGTCTCGAGGTACGAGATCTCGGTCGCGCCGAGGACCTGGACGCGCTCGGGGTGCACCTGGCGCACGTACCCTGCCAGCGCCAGCCCGGGCTTCTGGATGCGCTGAATGGTGATGCGCCGGCCGAGGCCGGACTCGCCGGCCAGCAGCACGAGGCGCAGCTCGGCGCTCTCGTCCAGCAGCGACCGCACCGTCAGCGTCGGCGTCATGTTGGGCACATGATACTCGACAACCGCCCTACCCCTCGCAAGGCCTGCCCTCACCCCCGCCCTCTCCCGCAAGCGGGAGAGGGAGATCAGATTCCCTCGCCCCGCGAAGCGGGGAGAGGGTTAGGGAGAGGGGTCCCCAACCCGAGGTCAGTACTTCGCGTCCTCGTCGACGATGACCTGGTACATCGCTTCGCTCGAGGGCGCGTCGAGCAGGCGCTTCCGGAACTCGCCGTCGCGGAACAGCCGCGACAGGCGCGCCAGCGCCTTCAGGTGAACGCCCGTCGAGCTGGCCGGAGCGACCAGCATGAACACGAGGTTCGTCGGCTTGCCGTCGATCGATTCGAACTCGATGCCGTCGACCGCGCGGCCGAGCGCGCCCACCAGGCGGCCGACCGAATCCAGCTTGCCGTGCGGGATGGCGATCCCGTCGCCGATCGCCGTCGACGCCAGCTGCTCGCGTTCCTCCAGGACCTTGCGCAGCGCCTCGGCTTCCACGCCCGGCACCACCTTCGCGAGGTGGCCCGACAGCTCGCTCAACACGGCCGGCTTTGTCTTCGCCTGTAGCGCCGCGATGATGCAATCGGGGGCAAGGAAGTCGATGACTCTCATGATGGTGCGCTATCGCTGGTTGGATCAGCGCCCGCCCGAGTTGGTGACGCCGCCAGCGTTGCCCGTCTCGATCAGCCCGTACTTGCCGTCCTTGCGCCGGTAGAGAACCGAGGTGCGGCCGTTCCCTGCGTCGGTGAACACCAGCAACTCGTCGCCGAGCAGATTCAGCTGCATCACCGCGTCTTCGACGGTCAGCGAGCGCGCCGTGAAGCGTTCGTCCTTCACGACCTGAAAGTTGTGCTGCGCGGGCGCCGGGGCGGCCGGTGCCTTCGCGGGCGTCGCAGAGACGGGCCCGGACGGCGGTTCGACTTCCTCCGGCTCGATGACCATCTCGCGAACCGACGTCATCGGCCCGCCGTGCGGCTTGTGGTCGCGGATCCGGTCCTTCCAGCGGCGCACCTGGCGCTCGATGCGCGCGGCGGCGAGATCGATCGAGGAGTACATGTCCTCGGTCGTCTCCTTCGCGTTGATCACGATGCCGCTCGGCAGCGTGATGTTCAGGTCCGCGACGTGGTGGAAGCC
>DATMZL010000558.1:0-2294 GCA_035607075.1 Polyangia bacterium | reverse complement strand
ACCGGCACCCAGCCCTCGTCCGGCACCAGCATGTCGGAATCACCGCTGAAGCGGTCCATCCGAACCGGCACGATGTTGCCGTCGACCGTCATGTGGTCGTAGCGCCAGCGCGTGGGCCAGACGTACACCGCGAACGCGACGATGAACAGCAGCCACAGGATGGGAACGAGCACGCGGGTTCGCATCGAGCTCACTTCACCCAGCGGTCGAACCACGCGGCCTGGCGCGTGTACCAGTCCGCGCGGTGGCGCGGCTCACGCAGGCCATGGCCCTCGCGCGGGTAGTGCACGAACTCCGTGGGCACGCCGAGGAACTTGAGCGACTGGTACGTCTCCTGAGCCTGCGGGTAGGGGATGCGTACGTCCGCCTCGCCGTTCAGCACCAGCGTCGGCGTCTTCGCGCGGTCGATGAACGCGATCGGCGAGCTGTTCCGCCACTTGTCGAACGTCTCCCACGGGAAGCCGTCGAACTCGAACGCGCGGTACTGGTGCGTGTCGCTCTGCGCCCACAGCGCCGGAAGGTCGGGCGCGCCGGCGGAGACCACGGCGGCGTCGTAGCGGTTCGTGTGCGTGATCGCCCACGCGGAGAGATAACCGCCGTAGCTGTGGCCGAACACGCCGAGCTTGTTGCCGTCGGCGAGGCCCCACTTGACCAGGCTGTCGACGCCGGTCTCGACGTCGCGCCAGTCCTGGCCGCCCCAGTCGGCGCGCTGGCGCAGCATGAACGCGGTGCCGTAGCCGCCGCTCGAGCGGAAGTTCGGCAGGAACACCTGGTAGCCGCGCGCCGCCATGAACTGCGCCATGGCGTTGAAGCCGACGCCGTAGCGTGCGGCGTAGGGTCCGCCGTGGAGCAGCACGAGCGTCTTGAGCGGCGCTTTCTCCGGCGCGCCCGGCGGGCGCACGAGCACGCCCTCCACGATCGTGCCGTCGTCGCTCGTCCAGCGCACGGTGCGCGTGGCGCCGAACGTGCAGCCGGCGGCGGCGGCGTTCACCTGCGACACGGCGCGCGGCATGGCATCGGCGTGGTCCGCCACGTGCAGCTCGCTCGGCTGGTTCCAGCGCGACAGCACGTACGCCACGCGGCCGTTCTCCGCCATGACGGGCGGACCCGTGGTCTCGCCCATGAGGTCCGCGCCCAGTCGCACGCCGCCGGACGCCCCGCGCGCGACGGACGCCATCCGCGTCGAGGCGCCCTGCTGGCTCAGGAAGAACAGCGTGTCCGACGTGGCGTTCCACGCCGGGCTCGACGCGTCCTCGTCGAAGTCCGCGGTCAGCTTGACCGGGGTCCCGCCCGAGGCCGCACACACCCAGAGGTCCGCCTTCTCCACGTGCTTCTTCCAGTCGCTCGCGCCGGCCCACGCCAGCCAGCGACCGTCCGGCGACCACTCGAAGCCCCCCTCCGGCAGCGCTCCCAGCTTGCGCGGCGTCCCGCCGGTCGCGGGCACGATCGCGATGTCGGTCAGGTTGCCGTCGTCCACCGCGCCGGTCGGGTTCCGGAGGAACGCGATCGACTTCGAGTCCGGCGACCACTCGGGATCGGTGGCCATGAACTTGCCGGACGTGACGCGCGTCTGCTTGCCCGTGGCGAGGTCGATCCGCCACACATGGTTGTACTGCGGGATGTCGTCCTCGAGGACCTGGTCCCACTTCTTCTTCTTCCAGTCCTTCACCTGCTTCGACAGCGTGTCGAGCATCGTGTACGCGATCGACTTCCCATCCGGCGACCAGCGGATGTCGCCCACGGACTCGACGAACGTCGAGAGCTTCCACGGCTCGCCGCCGGTCAGGGGCAGCAGCCAGATGCTGGTCTTTCCCTCGTCGCTGTCGCGTGGCGAGACGAACGCCAGCGTGTCGCCACCCGGCGAGAACTGGGGCGCGACGTCGTTCTTGGGATGTCGCGTGAGTGCGCGGCAGGTGTTCGTCGCCGCGTCCCAGAGCCAGATGTCCTGGTTCGTGGTGTTCTCCGCCGTGTCCGGCGCGTTCACCACGAACGCGACGCGGCGGCCATCGCGCGACCAGGTGATGCCCTGGATCTGTCTGAGCGTGATCGCCTGCTCGACGGAGAACGTGGGCGGGCCCGAAGGTTTCGGCGCTGCGGCCTTCGCGGTCTTCGCCGGCGCCGCGGCGCCCGGCGTGGTGGCGGTCAGCGCGACCGCGGCGGCGAGCGCAACGCGTGCGAACCGGCGCGCGAGGGCCGACGCGCGGCGGGACATCGGGGCACTCGGCGGTGCGAGGTTCGGGGCGCGGTGCGTCATGGGCGCCGCAGGGTATCAGAAAGTGGCCTGCACGCCGTCC
>DATMZL010000902.1:0-2604 GCA_035607075.1 Polyangia bacterium | reverse complement strand
AGACTTCGACGCGCTGGACATCATCCCAGCAGGCGTTCGATGCTCGCTTCCAGCCGACTCGCGACCAGCTCGAGGACGCTGGCCAGCCGCTCGGGCGGCACCCCGAGCCGCCGCGACAGCGCGATGCGCGTGGCGACCAGCAGCGCGTCGCGGGCCTTCGCGATCCGCCGCGCTGCCGACGCGCGGTGCAGGTGGTAGAGCGCGCCCAGCTGATCGATCGTCAGGCGCTCGACCAGGTGTTGCTTGAGCAGCAGACGATCGGCGCCGTCCAGCGCGGCGACCGCCTCCGCGAACGACGCCTTGAAGTGCGTCATGTGCTCGCGCTTCAGCAGCGCCAGCTCGGGATCGCCCTTCGGCTCGGGCAGCACGGCGACCAGCTCGTTGCGGATCGGGACCTCGGGCGGTTCGTCGTGCGTGCGGCAGCAGTCGATGAACGTGCGCGTGGTCGTGACGCGCAGCCAGTTCTGCAGGAAGCCCTGGCCGGTGTACGTCGCGATGCGCGGCCGTCCTTCGGGCCCCGGCGTCGTGAACAGCTTCGCGCGTAGAAGCTGGATCAGATCGTCGGCCGGCAACCCGGCGCGTTCAAAGCGTTGCGCGATGCGCGCGATCTCGGCGCCGTAGAGGCGCTCGAACCGATCCAGCGCGCCACCGACGCCGCGTACGCACGCGCACGCGAGGTAGAGATCGCCCGCGCGCAGGTGATCCCACCATCGGACGACATCGGGCTCGTCGTCGTCGTTCAATCGCGCCGCGATCTCGGCGGCGAAGTCGTCGCGCGCGAGCCAGTCGCTGCGCCACGTTCGCGACGCTTCGTCCAGCGCGGCGTCGAGACGCGCCTCCCAGCCCGGCAGCCGCGCGTGATCGTTGCGGCGCGCGTTGCCGAGACCGGCCCAGAACCGTACGCGGGCGCCCTCCGTCACGTTGGCGATCATAGAAGGGACGCGCGGCGCCGAACAAGGGCCGCCGCGTGACGGGCCGCGCGCCGGAGCCTCACCCACGCTCCTTTCGGACGATTTTTCGGGGGTCGGGTCGCGCGCGTCGGCGGCGCGCCGGTGGTGGGATGTCGCCTTACAGCTTCGCTAACGCGACCAGGCGGAACGCCGATCGTCTGCTGTTGTTGTGAAAAACATTGGCAGATACGTGGCGATGACGCTGGCGCTGCTTGGCGTCGGCGTTCCGGTCCGCCCGGTGATCCGCTCGATCATCATTCCTTAATCGGTCGCGGCCCAGACGACGACTTCGTCGTTGGGCGGCGCGAGCGCCGACTGGATCGCTTCGCGCGCCGGCAGGTCGAACGCCTCCAAGCGCGGCAGGATCACGTCGTTGACGACGTCGACGAGCAGCTTCGTCGTGTCACGATGGTCCTCGACGCCCAGCGTTTCGATCGATTCGGGCGAGGGGGTCGCCGCTTGGGCAGCGGTGTGGCGGTCGAACAGCTGCGCGAACGCCGGCACCAGGTACGCGCCGAGGCGCGCGCGCATTCCTGCGTCGATCCGTGGCGCCAGGTGCGAGAGCATCTGCCAGCCGAGGCGCGAATGGCCGACCTCGTCGGTCAGGATCTCCGTGAGCACCCGCCGCAGCGTCGACTCAGTGACGTGGCGCCGGTTGCTCTCCAGCAGCGCGACCGCCACCGTCTCGTTCAGACACGACACAGACAGAACGTTTCGCAGCAGCCCCTCCAGCGCATCGACGTCGTCATGGCGGGGCATGTCGTCGAGATCGGGCAGCGGCGCACGCGCCTCGCCGCCCAGCGCCTCCACGACCGCCGCGCACAGACGCGCGTGGCGTAGCTCGTCGACGACCGCGTCGGCGGTCGCGGCCTGGAAGCTGGCGTCGACGCCCGCCCGCATCATCTGCGGCAACAGCCCGGCGAACACGCGCGACGACACGTGCTCGTTGACCATGCGCGCCGTCCATTCGGCGATCGCGGCCTGGCGCGCGCCGTCGTCCAGCGGCGTCGCACCGCTCAGCACGATCGGCAACCGCCTGACCTCGTGTCGCAAGTCGAGCATGGTGTTCATAGCTGCACCTGACTTCGGCGCACGCCGAACAGGATCGCGGCGGCAAGCGCCCCGAACCAGAGCGCCGAGCCGGGCGTCAGCGCGGGGTGAATGTTTGCGCCCGCGGCAGCGAGTGCGGCACGAATGCCCCGAATGTGTGATGTCTTTTGACCCATTGGCGTTGCCTCGTCCGAGTGTTTGCGGTGCTCGGGATGGGACTTGTGCAAAGGCAGGACCAGCCCCCACGCCCCCGACGCAGCACGGGCGTGGCCGACCTCGTGCGGCGCGCTGTCAGAGGCTGGACAACCGTTTGTTCGGATCTCGCACGGCCGCGTCAGTTGGGCGGGTGCCCACGTGACGCCTCGCACGCACGTGCCGTCCATTCACGCGTCCCACGCGTCGCGTGTCATGCCCGCGCGCTTCAGCAGCGAAGCGCGTGGTGCGCGCAGGAGCGGAACGGCTCGGGTCAGTCGAAGCCGGCAGCCCAGCGGATCGCGCCGACGAGGTGCTGGCGGAACAGCGGGTCCGCGTAGCTCTCGGTCGTATGGCCCATCTCGGTGTAGATGGCGCGGCCGCCGCCCGTTGTCGCGTGCGCCCAGACGAG
>DATMZL010000762.1:0-4071 GCA_035607075.1 Polyangia bacterium | reverse complement strand
GGCTTCCTCGAGGGCGCCAAGGAGAAGGGCGTCGATCCCGCCATCGCCGAACGCGTATTCGACCTGATGGAGAAGTTCGCGGCCTACGGCTTCAACCGCAGCCACTCCGCCGCGTACGGCCTGCTCACGTATCAGACGGCGTATTTGAAGCGCTACTTCCCCGTCGAGTTCTTCGCGGCGCTGCTCACCTGCGACAAGGACGACACCGACGCGGTCGTGAAGTTCATCGCCGAGGCGAAGGCCAACGGCATCGCGGTGCTGCGTCCCGACATCAACGAATCGGACACCGACTTCAGCGTCGTGAAAGTCGGCGAGAACGGCTCGGCGAAGAAGGTGATCCGTTTCGGTCTCGGCGCGGTGAAGGGCGTGGGCGAGGGCGCCGTCGAGGTGATGAAGGCGGCGCGCGAGCAGGGCGGCCCGTTCCTGACGCTGTTCGATTTCTGCAAGCGCGTCGACGGCCGCAAGGTGAACCGCAAGGTGATCGAGGCGCTGGTCAAGGCGGGCGCGTTCGACGGCATCGCGGCCGAGAACAGCGTCACGCGCGCGCGCATGTTCGGCACGATCCCCGTGGCGTCGGAGCGCGCCGCCGAGGCGCAACGCGAGCGCGAGAGCGGCCAGACCAACCTGCTGGCGCTGTTCGCCGGGCCAAGCGGGAAGATCGGCCCGGGCCTGCTGGGCGAGGACAAGTATCCGCCCGCAGAGGAATGGATGCCGAAGGAGATGCTCGCCTTCGAGAAAGAGGCGCTCGGCTTCTACATCAGCGGCCACCCGCTGGACCGCTACGTGGGCGAGATCCGCCGGTTCACGACCGCGACCTGCGCCAACTGCATGGAGAAGGGCGAGCGGAACGAGGTGATCCTGGGCGGCGTCATCAACGCCTTCTCCGAGCGGCCCCTGAAGAGCGGGATGGGGAAGATCGCCTTCTTCAACCTCGAGGATCTGACGGGGCAGGTCGAGTTCTTCGTGGCCTCGCGCAAGCTCGAGGAGTTTCGCGAGATCCTGTCGCGAGACGAACCGATGCTGGTCACCGGCGTCGTCGAGGCGCCCTGGGGCGGCAACGACGGCGACTCCGCTCCGCGCGAGCGCCTGAAGTTCGTCGACGCGAAGCTGCTGGCGAAGGTGCGCGCGGAGAAGAGCTCGCTGCTCGACATCAAGCTGAACGCGGACGTCGTGCGCGAGGACCAGATGCCGGCGCTGGAGAAGCTGCTGCGCAGCCACCAGGGGACCTGCCGCGTGCTGCTTCGCATGGAGATCCCGAAGCGCAGCGAGACCGTCCTGGATCTCGGCGACGACTACAAGGTCGCGGCCACCGACGAGCTGCTGGCGCGCATCGAGCAGATCTTCGGGGCGCGCGTCGCAGTCCTAAGGTAATGCCTTATGGTTGCTGGGACTGCGCGGCGCGTCGGAATCGCGCCCCCAGCGAATGTTGACTTTGAACCAACCTCAGCGGGCACTATTCTGGTGAAGCCCAAGGTCGGACGATGCGACGCGAAGCAGCCAAAACGCGGCAAAAAGCCGCTTTGCCACCCGCGCCCACGGTGCGCCACCTTCTTCAGGATATCGCTGAAGGGATCCGGGTTCTTCAAACCCGCGACGGCATCGACCTCACGAACGAGCAGATCCTGGAGCGGGCGCGCAATATCGTGACGGGGTTGCTCGGGAACTATCGGATCCGGTCACTCGAAGCCCGCGAGATCCGCGCCAATCGCCTGCCGTTCAGCCAGATGGACCTGCTGGACCAGATCGAGCAGCGCGCCGAAGCCCGGAACAACGGCCGTCCCGGCCGCGCCTAGTCCCCGCGCGAAGCGCGGCGGGACCTGCGCGGCCACACTGCCAGCGCCGCGAGCGCGAACAAGGACCACGCGCCGCCGCGTTCCGAGCGGCCGCCCACGGCGCAGCCTCCCTCATCGGCGGACGCCGTCCCCGCCGAGAAATGAAATCCGGGCGATCCAGGCACCGGCGCCGGTTTCAGACCGGGGCCCGTGCCGCCGACGGCGCTCGAGATGGCGCTCGCTTCGGCATCGGCTGTGCCGCCGAACGCGCCCAGGTTGACGCGCCCGCCGTTCGGCGCCGGTTCATCGCCCACCGCGTCGGCCGGATCTCCCCGGTCGGTCGAGGGCTGCGCCACGACGAGGCGCAGGCTGTGATTGGCAAGATCCGCGAAGGTCACGGCGAGCGCGAGATCGCCGGTTCCCGCCTGCAGGCCGGCGTAGTCCGCCTGGTTGCCGAAGAGGTCGTTGTACGCGCTCGTCAGAACGCCCGACGCGGCGCTGGACAGCGCCACGCCGTTGCTGGTCAGCAGGCTGTTCTTGATCCGCGTCGAGCCCGCTGCGCTCACGCCCGTTCCGTTGCCCACCAGCGTCGCGTTCACGACGTCCGCGCCGCCCGTCGCGGCCACGGCCAGGCCCGTGGTGCGGCAATCGCGCACGACGACGTGCGAGAGGACGACGCCGGTGGCGCCGCTCGCGACCGACGCGCAGGTTTCGGCCCCGGTCAGCGTCACGCCGTCGAGCCCGGTCCGGTGGCCCGCGTCCGTTCCGTCGAACGAGATGCCCACGGTCAAGCCTGACGCGTCCAGCGTCGTTCGCCCTGCGCCCGCGCCCTGGATCGAAACACCGCCGCGCACGTGCAACGTTTCGGTCACCGTGTACATGCCCGCTCCGAGCGTGATGACGCTACCGGGCAGCGCGGTCGCGAGCGCGCCGGCCAGCGTCTTGACCGGCGTTCCGTCGACGGTGACCGGTGGATTCCTGAACACGGTGAAGGTTTGAAGCGCCGACCAGGCCGAGAGCGCGCCGTGCGGATCGCGCGCCCGGACGGCGAAGGAGTAGGTGACACCCGGTTGCAGCGAGTCAGGGATCGGCGCGGACGTCGCCCCCGAGCCGACGAAGATTCGCTGCTGCCAGCTCTCCAGGACTTCGCCGTCGGAGTCGATACGCAGCTCGTAGCTCGGAAGCTCGGCGTCGGGATCGATCGCCGCCAGCCAGTGCAGAGTCAGGTCCGCCACGTCGAGCGCGCGTGTTGTGCGCGCGGGGATCGCCGCACCGGGGGCGTGGTTGACAGCCGATCCCAGGCCCTCGATCGTCCCATCAATCGTCACCGTGTAGAGGCGGCCGTTCGCGAGCACAGGTGACGCCAGCGTCGAACCAGCGACCGCGGCCCGCGCTTGTTCCGTCCCGGTCATAGGATCGAGCGTCACGATCGTCGGGTCGAGCGTCGATGCCGACACGATCAGCGGCAATCCGCTGTCGGTTCGGTACGCCGCCGCGGTCGCCGACGCCAACGACGTCCCGAAGTTTCTCGTCTGCCCGACATGGAATCGATGGCCACCATCGTCTCGCGCGACACGCGCGTGTCGACGACGCCGTCCGCATTCGTGTCGAGCGCGTCGTCGAGCCGCGTCTGCACGACGAGGATCCCGGCGACCGTCGCGAACGACGAGATCGCGCGATGCCGGCCGATCAGGCTCCCAGCGACGTCGGGAGCAGGCGTCGGGAGGTCGACCGGCCAGCCGGCGATCGCCGCCCCGGTCTCCGCATCGACGGCGTGAACGTGGTGGCTGTCGCCGCCGCCGGCCATGAAGACCCGCCCGTTCACGATGATGGGGGCGGCGAGATGAACCAATCCGTCGGCCCCGTATTCCCAGCGGGCAGCGCCCGTGTCCGCGTCGAAGGCGTAATAACGTCCGCCGTTGGAGCCGACGACGACCAGGCCGCCTCCGACCGCGGGCGACGAGTTGCCGAACTGCTGCATCGTATCCCCGGTCTGCCAGACGACGCCGCCGGTTTCACCCGACAGGCGCGCCACGTGCCGCTGGGGGAAGCCCACCGACACGATGACGTCGCCGTCGACCGGCGCCGGTGACGACAGGACCGAGCCGCCCACCTCGCTGACCCACAGCACCGCCCCGTCCGCGAGCCTCAGCGCGACGACCTGATTCCCGTACGTGGGGACGAAGACGCGGCCCCGTGCCACGGCGGGCGTGCCGTGCACCGTCGCGCCCGTCGTGGCTTGCCAGATCGGCGTTCCGTCGTCGGCGCGGAGGCCGCTCACGACGCCGTCGAGATCGAC
>DATMZL010000695.1:0-2033 GCA_035607075.1 Polyangia bacterium | reverse complement strand
ACTGCGGCAACCAGCGCTCGGTCAAGGCAGCGGGCGCCGGAATGATCGAGGACGACGTCAAGGATCTGCTCAACTTCGAAAAGTCGACGCGCTACTCCGAGCGCCAGAAGGCGGCGCTCGCGTACGCCGAGGCGATCGCCTGGCACCTCAATACCGACGACGCCTTCTGGGAGCGCATGCACCGGCATTTCACCGAGGCGGAGCTGGTCGAGCTCGGCTGCATGATCGGCCTCACGCTCGGACAGCAGAGCTGGTTGCGGCTCCTGAACATCGATCATCACCAGGTGCTCGCGGGAACGACGGCATCGATGGCGCCGGGATACGAGACCGCCGAAGCGCTGCAGCGCACGAAGTCAAAGCCCGACTACTGGGCTAAAGCAAAAACCAACTAGGAGGAAGCATGAAGCTCAGCAAGACAGCATTGGGCGCAGCATTGCTCGCGTTTTCCGCGCTGGCGACGGCGCAGTCTTATCCGACCAAGCCGGTGCAGATGATCGTCGCCTTCACACCGGGCAGCGCGGTCGACATCGTCGGGCGCATCGTCGCGGAGAGGCTTTCGCAGATGTGGGGCCAGCCGGTGGTCTCCGACAACCGCGCCGGCGCCGGCGGGTCGATCGGGTCCGCAGTGGTCGCACGCGCCGCCCCGGACGGCTACACGCTGCTGGTGACGTCCAACGCTCACATCGTCAACCCGTCGATCTTCGCCAAGCTGCCCTATGACACGCTGAAGGACTTCACCGACATCGCGCTTTTCGTCGAGCAGCCGAACGTGATGGTGGTCGCGACGGAGTCACGCTACAAGACGCTCAAGGACCTCGTCGACGCGGCGAAGGCGAAGCCCGGCAGCCTCAACATCGGTCATGCCGGCATCGGCAGCGGGACCCACTTGAACACCGAGAAGTTCATCGCGGCCGCCAACATCCAGGTCGTGGAAGTGCCGTTCAAGGGAACGCCCGAGGTCGTCGCCGCCATCCTGAGCGGCAACGTCGACGGCTACTGGGCGCCCATCTCCGCCGCGCTCTCATTCGTGAAGAGCGGCAAGGTGCGGCCGCTCGCGGTCAGCACGGCGAAGCGCAACCCGACGATGCCCGACGTGCCGACCACCGCGGAGGCGGGCACGAAGAACGCGGAGTCGTCGCTGTGGGTGGCGCTCTGGGGACCCGCGGGCATGAGTCCCGAGCTGGTGAACAAGATCAACGGCGACGTGCGCAAGGCGCTCGCCGATCCGGGGACGAAATCCAAGCTCGAGAACCTCGGCAACACCACGGCGGACCTGTCGGCGGCCGATTTCGCCAAGCTGGTCCGCGAGGAACTGGACGGCACCCGCCGCCTGCTGCAGAAGGCCGGCGTCAAGCCGCAGTAAGCATCCTCTTCAGGGGAACTCCGGTGAGCCGCTGGAGTTCCTCGAAGCTCAAGCCGTCGACGGTCTCCACCACGTGGAGACCGTCGGCTTTCACGTCGATCACTGCGAGATCGGTGTAGATCCGGTTCACGCAGCGCGCGCCCGTCAGCGGGTAGGTGCAGCGCTCGACGATCTTGCTTTCGCCCTTCTTCGTCAGGTGCTCCATCATCACCAGCACCTTCTTCGCGCCCACCGCCAGGTCCATCGCGCCGCCGACCGCGGGAATCGCGTCGGCGCCGCCGGTGTGCCAGTTGGCGAGGTCGCCGTTGACCGCGACCTGGAAGGCGCCGAGCACGCAGAAATCGAGGTGCCGGCCGCGGATCATCGCGAACGAATCGGCGTGGTGGAAGTACGAGCCGCCGGTCAGCAGCGTCACCGGCTCCTTGCCGGCGTTCATCAGGTCTTCGTCCTCCTGGTCCGGGGCAGGGCGCGGGCCGATCCCGAGCACGCCGTTCTCGCTATGCAGGATGATCTCGCGACCTTTCGGCAGGTGGTCGCCGACCAGCGTCGGCAGGCCGATGCCGAGATTGACGATCGAGCCGTCGGGAATGTCGCGCGCGACTCGCGCGGCCATCTGATTGCGATCGAGCTTTTTCATCACGCGACCTTTTGCAGGGGTGCGGCAATCTTG
>DATMZL010000507.1:0-2955 GCA_035607075.1 Polyangia bacterium | reverse complement strand
CGCCGCCGCCGGGATTCAGCAACAACACCGGCCCGGCGACCTTCACGCCGGTCGGCGACAACTCGCAGATCGCCGCCAGCCTCATTACGAGCCAGCTCAACGCCGGCGCCAACGTGACCCTCGACACTGGCGGGGCCGGATCGCCGGGCGCGCAGGCCGGCGACATCCGCGTGCTCGCAGCGATCGACAAGACAGTCGCCAATCCTGCCTCGCTGGCCCTGAAGGCGTTCCACGACGTGCAGATCAACCAGCCGATCAGCATCGCCAGCGCCTTCGGCCCGACGGGGTTCGGCACGCTGACGATCGACGCGGGCAACAGGGTCGTCGTTTCCGCGCCGATCACCACGCAGGGCGGCGGTCTCAACATCCGCGCGGGCGAATTCGTCAACCAGTCCGCCATCAACAACGGCGTCGGTGGCGACCTGAAACCCGGCATGGCGATCTTCGCCGACCGCTTCACTCTCGCGGGCGGCACGATCAACGGCGGCCAGGGCTCGGTCGGCCTCTTCACGCGAACCGCCACCAATTCCGTCGGCGTGGAGTCGGCGGGCGACACCACGATCAGCAACGCCGACATCGCGAGCGTCACGCTCAGCCCCGATTCTCCGAGCACCAACGCCAACCAGCTGCTGATCGGCGTCGGGTCGGCCGGCGCCATGCGGATCGGCGACAACGCGCAGGTGAACGGCGGGAGCAAGAACCTGGTCTTTTCCGCCGGCGGCGGAGCCGGGACGCGCGTCACGGTCGGCGCGAACGGCGTCACGACCACCGGCGACCTCGTGGTCGACGCGACCGGCGGCGCCATCGGCGGCACGGGCACCATCGGTGGCAATCGCGTGCAGCTGATCGCGAGCACCGGCATCGGCACGTCCACGGCTCGCGTTGGTACCGCGGCAGGCACGCTGGCGGCGCGTACTACGGGCGGCAGCGCCTTCATCGCCGAAGCCGACAACGTGCGGCTCGGCGCGGTAACGATCGCCGGCCGCACGGTGACCAACGGCGTAGCGCCGGGGAACGCGTATGACCTGACCGCAAACGGCAACGTCGCGGTCGATGGCGTAGTCAACGTCGGCGGCAGGCTGAACCTCAACGCCGGCGGGACGCTCTCCCTCAATGGCGCGGGAGCGAGCGACTCGCAGTTGATTTCCACGGGCGGGCAGACCATCTCCGCGCGGGCCGTCGCGATGAATGCGCAGGACACGCGGCGAGCGATCATCCAGAACAACGCGAGCGGCAATCAGACGTTGACCGTCGGCGCGGGCGGAATCGACATGAACGTGGTTGCCGGTGCGGGCGTGGCGCAGATCATCAACAACGGCGCGAACGCCGGCCAGACCGTTTCCACGGCCGGGGCGCTGAATGTCGTGGGCGGCAGCGGGAGCGGCAGCACGAACTCGGGATTGTTTACCGGGCTGAATGTCCAGCAGACCGTAAACGCCGGATCGATCAGCTTGCGCGGCGCCACCGCTGGCAATTCCGGCGGCGCCTTCATTAGCAACACGAATCCGACCAATACGCTCGGTAGCGCGGACCAGACTATCAACGTCACGGGTGGCATCACGGTCGCCGGCGGCGCGAACGGCCTTTCCAACCGCGCCGGGATCGTGACCAACGGCAACCAGACGATCACCGGCAACCCGGATATCGCACTCACTGGCGGCGCGAGCGGCACGGGTACGGGCACTGCGGGCACCGCGAACTCGGCCTTCATCCAGACCAACGGGACGGGCAAGCAGCAGACGATCAACGCCGGAACGATCACGGTCACCGCCGGCACCGGCGGTACCGACACGTCGGCGACGATCGTTGCCGGCAAGCAGAGCATCACCACCACGGGCGACGTGCTGATCTCCGGCGGCGGCGGCGGCGGCGATCTGAACGGCGCGCGCATCGGCGGCCTCGGCGGCGGGACGCCGAGCAACACGGATCTCACGCTTCACGTTGGCAGGGACCTCGTCATCTCCGGCGGCTCCGCCAACGGCGCAAGCGTGGGTTCCACCGTCGCAGCGGCGATGCCGCACACCATTGACATCACTGCCGGGCGCGACGTGCTTCTTAATGCCAGCAGCGGTGCCCCGGTGCGCATCGGCACGTCGTTCAACTTCGCGCCGGCGACCGGCGACATCAAGGTCAGCGCCGGGCGCGACATCCGCCTGAACGGCGCGGCGCAGCAAGCGGCGATTCGCACCGCCAGCAACGTCGAGCTCGGCGCGGGCGGCAGCATTGTCCAGAACTTCAATGGCCTGATCCTCGCGAACCGGCTGAAGACCACCTCCGGCGCCGATCAGGTCCTGACCGGACCGAACGCCATCACGAGCTTCGACGGCACCAGCACGGCGGGCAACGTCGCGGTCAACAACACGACGAGCCTCGACGTCGCCGGAATTTCGACCCCGGGAAGCGCGAGCGTCGTCGTCACGGGCGACATCACGGAGTCGGGCGCGATCCAGGCCGGGTCGCTGGCCACGAGCTCGTCCGGGGCGACGACCCTCGCTGGCGCCAACCAGATCGCTGCCTACACCGGCACCAGTGGCGGCAACCTGACCCTGCACAACGCCGCGTCCATGGTCATCAACGGTCCGGTGAGCAGCAGTGGCGCGCTGGTTCTCGACGTCGACGGCACGCTGAGCGTCACCGCCGCCGGTACGCAGGATGCGGTGGTGCATTCCTTCGGCGGCCAGACGATCACTGCCCGCGCAGCGGAGGTCAGCGCGCGCGACGGGCGCACCGCCTCGTTGTGGAATACCGGACCGGGCAGTCAGAGCGTCACGGCTTCCAACGGAGCCGGCGTGGACGTCGTCGTCGGCTCGGGCGGCGGTCTTGCCAATATCCAGGCCGACGCCGGAAGCAGCCAATCCGTCGCCGTCATCGACGGCGATCACATCAACGTGAACGCCGCGAGCGGCAACGCGTTCATCACCGTGCTCAACACCGCGCAGACGCTGTCGATCACCG
>DATMZL010000839.1:0-2460 GCA_035607075.1 Polyangia bacterium | reverse complement strand
CGCCTTGCCGTATGGATATTTGTCGATCAGCGACACGGCGCCCGCCGATCGCTTTCTAACACCCTACCGCGCGCGATCGAAGACCAGTGTGCGCCGCCCGGAGATCGCGTAGCCGATCACCACGCCCAGGAAAACGTTGATGCCGGCGACGATGAGCACAGCCTGGGCGACGCCGCTGCAGCTGAGGCAGTCTCCGCGCCCGTCGCTCAAGAACCAGAGACCCGCCAGCTCCAGGCCTGCAGCGCCGAGGCCGACCAGCCCGCCCGCGAACCCGCCGCGGTTGCGATCCTTGACCGTGACGCCTTCGACCCGTTCGATTGGGACCACGCGCGTCTCGCCCGCCCGGGTGCGAAACCCGATGGAATCGACCGTGACCGAGTCGATCGCGATCGGTTTCGTCGCCGGGGTGTCACGCTTGTGCTCCAGCGGATCGACGTACTCGACGCGCAGGTAACCGTTCTCCTCGTGGGCGGCCTCGTTGATCCGCGCGACGTCGTCTGCCGCCAGCGGCCAGGGCAACCGTTCCGCGCAGCCAGCGACAAGCGTGATCGACGCAAGGGCCGCACACGGGAATCGCATCGCCCCCGAATCATATCTCGACGGCCGAGGTGTCCAATTTCGAACACCCGCCGACAGCGCTGTCGCTTACGGACGACCGCGCCCGACCAGGTCGAACGTGCGCCGGCCGCCGATGAGGTACCCGACGAACGCGCCGACGACCATGGGGATGAGGAGCAGCGGCACCAACGTCTTCGCGACGCACCCGCCGTTGCACGAGCTCTGCGGCGCGCCAGGATCGGATGGCCCGCTGAGCGACAGCAGGTAAAGCCCGCCGAACGCCAGCGCGCCCCATGCCAGGCCGACGGAAGCGCCCACGCCGGTTGCGGCGGCCCTTTCTTTCACTGTCACGCCCTTCACCAAGGGCGTTGGAACGGGGAGCACGGCGCCGGCTTCGTTCCGGAAGGCGATCCAGTCGTCGTCGGCCGATACGATCCCGACGGGCCGGATAACGCGCACGCCCTGCGCGGTGGCCAGCGGCTCGACGTACTCGACGCGGAACCAGCTGTTGGCCTCGGCGGCGTCGTTGATGCGCGTGATGTCACCGGGCGTCGGCGGCCAGGGCACCTGCTCGTGAACGCAGCCCGCGGTGAAAAGGCAGACCGCGACGACGATAGCGACGATGCTGGAAAGGCAACGCATGGGCGGGATAGAAGGCAATCGGCGCGCCAACGATACCGCGATCGCCGCCCTCCCCCGCCATGCTGGGGGAGGTGCGGCGGAACACCGCTACGCCGCCGCGCGCTGCGGCTCGCTGTACGCGGGGCGGGACGACATCGGGTTCGATTCGGGCGTCGAGATGTCGCGGCCGATCAGCATCGCGCCGATGCGCTTCGAGGCGCCGTCGTAGAAGCCGCCCTGCTCGCGCCAGACGGCGGGGTTGCGGAACGTACCGAACAGCATGTCCCACAGCGGCAGGTCGGCGTAGTTGTAGCCGTGCACGCCGCGCTGGTGGTGGACGCCGTGCGCCTCGGGGCGCTGGATCATGTAGCCGAGCCAGCGCGGGGTGCGGATGTTCGCGTGCTGGAGGAACGACGCGAAGATGCCGTAGAGACTTGCGAGAGCGACCGCCGACGGCGCGAGGCCGAGCACCAGCGAATAGACCAGGCTGTTGAGCGCGGCGAACGCGACGATGTCGAACGGGTGAAACAACAACACGCCCCAGATGTCGACGCGCTCGGCGCTGTGGTGCATCTGGTGCGCCCAGCGCCACAGGAACGGCGAGGTGTGCTCCAGCCGGTGCCACCAGTAGGTCACGAGCTGCAGCACGACGTAGCCGACGGCCGCGCCCGCGAACGTCCCGAGGCCCACGAGGTGGAGGAGCGCGTGCTTCTGGACGAAGTCGTTCCACACGAACGGCAGCACGCTGGAGAGCACGGCCGTGAGCAGGAAGAACAGGACGCCCTTGACCTTCCACCAGGCGACCTTGGGCAGATCCCTCCGGGCGGGCCGGACTGCCTCGTAGACGATGAACGCGACAAAGAATCCGATGATTGCGAGAGGTGCGATGTCTTCCATGGCTTCTGCCTCCTTGGCAGTCACCCATGGGGCGTAACAGCGGCCGGAACATTGTTCCGGCCGGTGGCTCAGGCCGTCCGTTACGGCTCGTAGCAGCAGAACGTCCCGGTCCGTACCGACCGCGACAGGTGGCGGCCCAGCTCGGGATCGGCGGCGGCGACGCGGTCGAGCGCGTCCTTCAGACGGCGCTGGACGTTGACGCGCGCACGCTCGGCGGCCGCGCCCGCCCGCCGCTCGCGGCCACCCAGCCCGACCCCGCGCGCCAGCTCGTCCGCCAGCGCGTCGCGCTCGGCGCGCGCCGTCTCCGCACGCGCCGGATCGTTGTCGGCCTCGGCGTCGGCGATCGCCTCCTCGAGATCCTCGTACCGCTCGCGGTACGCAGCG
>DATMZL010000833.1:0-2361 GCA_035607075.1 Polyangia bacterium | reverse complement strand
CTCGAGGTCCGACTTCGACCCCATCATGATTGCTACATCCAGTTTTGCGTCGCTCATGTTCGTGGGTTCCCTCGCAAGCCGATGTCTCGGCGGAAATGCATACCATCGAAACGAATCCCGTCGATCGCCGTGTACGCGCGTGCGCGCGCTGACGTCAGGTCGGCGCCGTACGCCGTCACGCCCAGCACGCGCCCACCGGCGGTGACCAGCGGGCTATCCACACCCGCTGCGGCCGCGTCGCGCCGCGTGCCCGCGTGGAACACGACCAGGTCGTCGGTCGCGGTGGGCAGCCCGGTGATCGCATCGCCGGCGCGCGGCTTGGCCGGGTACCCGCCGGCCGCGAGCACGACGCACAGCGCGACGCCAGGCCGCGCGCGCGGCGTACCGGCGGGCATCCGTCCTTCCGCGACGCCCGCCAGCCAGGGCAGCAGATCGCCGTCGAAGCGCATCAGCACCGACTGCGTCTCCGGGTCACCGAAGCGGCAATTCCATTCGATCACCATCGGGCCGCGGTCGGGCGTCAGCATCAACCCGCCGTAGAGCAGACCGCGGAACGGCCGACCGGCCTCGGTCAGCGCGCGCACCGTCGGCACGAACAACGTCTCGAGAATCCGCTGCGCGAGCGGCTCATCGATGAGCGCCGACGGCGACACGGTCCCCATACCGCCGGTGTTCGGTCCGACGTCGCCGTCGCCGACGGCCTTGTGATCCTCCGACGACGCGAGCAGCGCCAGGCGGGTGCCGTCGCACAGCGCCATCATCGTCACCTCGCGTCCGCTCAGTCGTTCCTCGATCACGACCTTCGCGCCCGCGTCGCCGAACGTGCGCTCGGACAGCATCGCGCGCACGGCCGCCTTCGCCTCCTGCTTGGTAGACGTCACGACCACGCCTTTACCGGCCGCGAGCCCGTCGGCCTTCACGACGACCGGTCCCGGCTGCGCGTCGATGAACACGTCGGCGGTCGCGACGTCGTCGAAGATCCCGAACGCCGCCGTCGGGACCTCGGCGTCGCGCATGAGGCGCTTCGCGTAGGCCTTGGATCCTTCGATCTCGGCGGCGGCGCGCGACGGGCCGAAGAATGACAGGCCGGCGGCGCGCATCGCGTCGCCCAGACCAGCGGCGAGCGGCGCCTCGGGACCGCAGACGACCAGGTCGGCGCGCTCGGCGACAGCAGCGGCGATCAGCTCCGCGGTCGCATCGGCGGCGACGGGGATACACGAGACCTTCGCCTCGCGCGCGATGCCGGGATTTCCGGGCGCCGCGATGATCTTCTCGCACAGCGGGCTCTGTCCGAGCTTCCAGGCGAGCGCATGCTCGCGCCCGCCCGAACCGATAAGAAAGACGCGCATCAGGGGCCCGGATAATAGCCACAAAAGTTCATCGTCAGTTCACCTTCGTCGACCTGATCGGATCTTGCTGCGCGGTGAGCCACGGCACAGCGGGCCACCAGCGCGCCGCGGGCGGCGGGGCTTCCGGCTCGACGCTGCCGCCCGGTTTCGGCGTCACGATCACCGTGCCCACCTGTTCGCCCGCAGCCAGGGCGCGCTCGATCGGCTCCGTCCACCCGTGCGGCGCCAGCTTGAACAGGCCCCAATGCATCGGCAACATCACCCGGCCGCGCACCATTTTGTGCGCGACGACCGCCTGCTCGGGGCCGATGTGCCAGTCAGGCCAGGCGCGGTTGTACTGGCCGACCTCGATCATCGTGATGTCGAACGGGCCGAGGCGGGCGCCGATGTCGCGCATCCCCGGGAACAGGCCGGTGTCTCCCGAAAAGTACGCGCGGTGGCGCGTGCCGACGAACGCGTAGCCGGCCCACAACGTCCCGTCGCGATCGCCCAGCATCGTGCGGCCCGACGCGTGACGGGCGGGCACGCTGACGATCTCCAGATCGCCGACGCGCGTCCGGGCCCACCAGTCGAGCTCGACGATGCGCGATTCGGGCACACCCCAGTAAGCGAGGTGCGCGCCGATCCCCAGCGGCACGACGAACGTCGTCGGCCAATCCTTGATCGCCTGGATGGTCCGGTGATCCAGGTGATCGTAGTGGTCGTGCGAGATGACGACGGCGTCGATGGGCGGCAGCGCCGACAGCGCGATGCGCGGCGTGTACCAGCGGCGCGGCCCGACCCAGCCGTACGGCGAGGCGCGATCGCTCCATACCGGGTCGGTGAGGACGCGGTGGCCGTCGATCTCGATCAGCGTCGCGGCGTGCCCCAGCCAGGTGACGCGCAGGCCGGTCGGGGGTGGCGTCGCGAAGCGCGCGGGATCGATCGTGTCCGTCGGGACCGGCTCGGTCGGGTTGGCGTAAGGGCTGGCGTGGAACATCGCGGTCAGCGCGCCCCAGGCGTCGTTCCACAG
>DATMZL010001006.1:0-7220 GCA_035607075.1 Polyangia bacterium | reverse complement strand
TGTTCGCCATGGCGGGCAGGATCGCCGAGAGGCCGTCGGATTCTTCCAGCCGCTCGAGGATCCACGCCTCTGCCCGCTTGATCGCGCGTGCGCGAAGGGCGGACGCGCCCGGAACGCGCTCCCACTGTTTGAGGATCCGATCGATCCGCGTGAAGAGCCGCTTCCATCCGCCGGTGGACTGCGCCGACGCCTGCCCGCTGCGCGCGCCGTCGGGCGTACGAAACAGCTCCTCGATCCCGGAAGTGGGCGGCAACGCGACGACCGGCTTCTTGGCCCAGAGGATCGACAGCGGAATGAAGATGGTCCGCGACCAGCTCGACATGTCGTAGATCGTGAACGGCGACGCGCGCGGCAGGAACAGCATCTCCGGCGGAATCGCCGGGACCGCGGTCCACGGCAACTGTCCGAACAGCGCGAGATGGTAGCGCGTGTACGTGTTGGCGCCCTCGACGCCTCCCAGCGCGAGGATCACGTCGCGCGAGGCGCGCATGAGCGGTGTGTCGGCCCGCTCGCCCGCGACTTTTAATGCGAAGTAGCTGAGACACGACACCGAAAGGTCGGGCGGTCCGCCCGGGAACTGGCTCCAGCCGCCCGACGGCAACGTCTCATCGCGGATGACGCGCGCCAGATCCTGGACCTTCGTGCTTTCGCGGCGGCCGAAGAAGGCTTCGAGCAGGATCATGTAGCTCTCGAGGGTCGTGTCGCCCTCGAGCTCGCCGCACCAGAACCCGGCCGCCTCCTGGCGCGCGAGTAACCAACCGCACGCTGTCGCGATGGCGGCGTCGAGACGGGCGCGCGCGAGCGGCGCCGTGAGAGGCACGGTGTCGGCTGATGGCCCGGGCAGGCTCGCTTCTGTCGTCGTCATTGGAAAAAAGCAGCGTCACCCCGTTGTGCACCCAAGTCGGCATGGTTACCGACCGACTACGGTCGAGGCGCGATGCGGTTCCCCTTCCATATAACGAGCGACATGGTCGGTTACCAGATCCGACAAGCACTTCGGGGCCAAACCCGCTACCCGTTCGTGCTGATGCTCGAGCCCCTCTACACATGCAATCTGGCTTGCATCGGTTGTTCGACGGAACGCCACACGGGAAAGCTCGCCGATCGGTTGCCGCTGGAGACGTGCTTGCGCGCCGTCGACGATTGCGGCGCGCCGACGGTATCTATTTGCGGCGGCGAGCCGACGCTTTACCCCGAACTCAGGGAGCTGGTCGCCGCGATCATCTCGCGCAAGCGCCACATCTATCTCTGCACCAACGGTCTGGTCCTGGACAGCAAGGTGTTCGGACGCGTGCCGCCGCACAAGCGCCTCACGATCAACGTGCACCTGGACGGCATGCGCGCGACGCACGACCAGGTGTGCGCGCGCGAAGGCGTCTTCGACACCGCGATCGACATGATTCGCGAGGCCAAGCGGCTCGGGTACCACCTGACCACCAACACGACGGTGTTCAAGGACACCTCCATCGAGGAGATCCAGGAACTTTGCGAGCTGGTCACCAGCTTGGGCGTGGACGGCTTGCTGATCTCTCCGGGCTACCACTACGAGTCCGTCGCGGAGGACATCTTCCTCACACGGCAGGAGATCCAGCGAAAGTTCCGGCGGGTCCTCGAGCTGTCCAAGCGGTACCGGTTGCAGTCGACGCCGATGTACCTCGAGTTCGCGGCCGGCAAGCGCGATTACGACTGCTCGCCATGGAGCACGGTGACCTTCACGCCCAAGGGTTGGAAGCGGCCGTGCTACCTGATCGGCGAATCGTACGTCGCCGATTGGAAGGAGTTCTGGAACACGACGGACTGGGCGTACTGGGAGTCGCGGCGCGATGCCCGCTGTTAGAATTGTGCGATGTATTTCGGGTTCGAAGTCTCTGCGGTTCGCGGACTGCGTAAGAGTCCGAAGGACATGGTCCGCATGGCCGCCTGGAACTTCCTCGGCTAACGGACATGAGCGTCGGCGCGTCCGGGGAACCGTCGGTGACCGCTATCGTTGCGGCCTTGCCCGAGGAGCTCGCACCGCTGCGATCTCATGTGACCGGGATCGAGCACCGCTGGGCCGGGGCGCTGCGGCTCGAATGCGGAAAGCTGAACGGACGCCGCGTCGTCCTCGCCGTGACGGGCGACGGCGAACGCAACGCGCGCACCGGCGTGGCTGCCGTGCTCGCGGCGTCGCGCGCCGATCGAATGATCGCGATCGGCGTGGCGGGCGCGCTCAGCGCGGGCCTGGCAGCCACGTCGCTGATCGTGGCCAAGCAAGTCACCGACGCGGACGGCACCGCCGTCGTCGGAGACGAGCGGCAGATCGCAGACGTCGCGCGCGCCACCGGCGGGCGGACGGCGGTCGTGGTGAGCGCGCCGGCCATCGTCGATCGCGCCGAGGCGAAGCAGCGACTCGCGCGCGAGGTCGCGCCCGGGGACGTCCCCGCCGTCGTCGATCTGGAATCCGCGGCCTACGTCGCGGGCGCTGTCGCCGCCGGGATCCCGTGGCTCGTGCTGCGCGCGGTGAGCGACACCGCCGACGAGTCGTTGCCCGACCTCCTCAACCGCAGCCGCGACGACGGCGGCGCCGTTCGCCGCGCGCGCGTCGTGCTCGGGCTATTGCGCCAGCCGCAGGCCCTCCCCAGCCTGCTCGCCTTGCGCGGCCGCGTCGGTCGCTGCGCCGAGGTCCTTGCCCGCGCCGTCGCCGCGGCGCTGCCCGCGCTGTCCGCGCCAAGGAGCGGCGAATGAGCTCCTCCGGCTTCTCGATCCTGGACGAGCTGGCGGCGCGCCGCGGGGAGAAGTTCTCGCTCCACGATCGCTACCTCAATCCGCAGATGGTGCGGATGCTCAAGACCATCGGCTTCGATCGCCACTACACGCGCGCCGAGGGCGCGTACCTCTACGATCAGGCGGGGCAGCGCTATCTCGATCTCCTCTCGGGATTCGGCGTGTTCGCGGTGGGCCGCAATCACCCGACGGTGAAGCAGGCGCTCGCGGACGTGATCGGCGCAGATCTGCCGAACCTCGTGCAGCTGGACGTGTCGCCGCTCGCCGGCCTGCTCGCGGAGCGGCTGCTGTCGCACATGCCGGGACAGGAACGGGTGTTCTTCTGCAATTCGGGAACGGAAGCGGTGGAGGCGGCGATCAAGCTCGCACGCGCCGCAACGAACCGACCGAAGCTGGTCTACTGCGAGCACGCGTTCCACGGTTTGACGACGGGCGCGCTGGCGCTGAACGGCGATCGGATCTTCCGTGACGGCTTCGGGCCGCTGCTCGCGGACGCGGTGAGCGTCCCGTGGAACGACCTCGGCGCCCTCGAAGCGGCGTTGCACGGCGGCGACGTGGCGGCGTTCTTCGTCGAGCCGATCCAGGGCAAGGGCGTCAACCTGCCCGCCGACGGGTACCTGGAAGAAGCCGTACGTCTGTGCAGGCGCGCCGGAACCTTGTTCGTCGTCGACGAGGTTCAGACGGGGATGGGCCGGACGGGGCGCTTCCTGGCGACCGATCTCGAGCGGATCGACGCCGACCTCGTGCTGCTCGCCAAGGCGCTGTCGGGCGGTTTCGTCCCGGTGGGCGCGGTGACGGGGAAGCGCTGGATCTTCGACAAGACGTTCGATCGAATGGACCGCGCCGTCGTCCACGGGTCGACGTTCGGGAAGAACAACCTGGCGATGGCAGCGGGGCTGGCCGTGCTGTCGGTCCTCGAAGACGAGCGGCTGATCGAGAACGCCGCCCGCCGCGGCGAGACGCTGCTGCGGCGCTTGCAGGCGATGGTTCCGCGCTACGAGCTCCTGCGCGAGGTGCGCGGGCGCGGGATGATGATCGCGCTCGAGTTCGGTCCGCCGCGATCGTTCGCGCTGCGCGCGGCCTGGGCGCTGCTCGAGAAAGCGACCAAGGGGCTCTTCTGCCAGACGGTGGTGATCCCGCTCCTCACGCGCCACCGGATCCTCAGTCAGGTGGCGGGGCACGAGATGTACGTGATCAAGCTGCTTCCCGCCCTCTGCCTGTCGCAGGAGGACGAGGACTGGATCGTGCGCGCGTTCGACGACGTCATCGGCGAATGCCACCGCGTTCCGAGCGCGCTCTGGGATCTCGCGACCACCCTTGCCGGCAACACGCTGCGACTCAGCGGAGGGCATCCATGATGACCGACATAGGCGATCTGCTGCAGAAGACCAGTCGTACGTTTGCGCTCACGATCCCGTTTCTGCCCGAGCCGACCCGGCGCGAGGTCGGCGTCGCGTACCTCCTCTTTCGCATCATCGATACCTTCGAGGACGCGACCCACTGGCCGCCGGGGCGGCGCGTGGAGGCGCTCGCGCGGTTCGTCCCGCTCGTCGACGGACCGCCGCGCGCGGCCGCGTCCCTCGTCGAGGAGTGCGCGCGCGATCCGCCCGTCGATCACGCCGGGTACCGCGAGCTGCTCGCCGAGATCCCGCTGGTGTTGCAGGCGTTCGGCGGGCTCCAGCCCGGCGCCCGCGAATCCATTCGCAGGCACCTGGGACGCAGCGCCGAAGGGATGAAACACTTCGTGATGCGGTCAGCGGGATCGGAAGGGTTGCAGCTCGAAACGATCGAGGACCTTCGCGAGTACTGCTACGCGGTGGCCGGCATCGTGGGCGAGATGCTCACGGAGCTTTTCCTGCTGGGTCGCCCGGCGCTCGCGGGCGTCACCGAGGATCTCAGAAGCCGGGCCGCCGCGTTCGGTGAGGGGTTGCAGCTGGTGAACATCCTCAAGGACGCGCACCGCGACGCCGCTGAACGGCGCGTCTACCTCCCGCGCGCCGCGAGCCGGCGCGACGTCATCGCGCTGGCGCACCGCGATCTTGTGGCGGCGGCAGCGTACACGGAGACCCTGCACACCGCCGAGGCCGAGGTGGGGCTGGTCGCCTTCAACGCCTTGATCGCGAAGCTGGCCGTCGCGACTCTGCAACTGGTGCGCGAGAAAGGCCCGGGTGCGAAGCTGTCGCGCCTGCAAGTCGCCGCCATCGGCGTCGAGGTCATGCACGCGCTCGGCCGGCGGGAGCCGTTGTTTGCGGACCTCTCGTCCACGTCGGCGGCGTGACCTTCGCGCGGGCCGCGATCGCCGTCGCGATCTTCGTCGCGATCTTCGTCGCGGTCTTCGCGACGCCGGCGACCGTACGTGCGGCGGCTGGTTGTCCGATCCCGGAGACGGCCGATCCGCTCCTGGCCGGCGTCGATTCCACGCGGCGGCTCGAGTTCATCGACGCGCGCCTGACGAGCGCAGAGCGCAAGGCGCGCATCTGGACGTACGGTTGGGGCGGTGGGATCGCCGCGGCGGGGATCGGCACGCTGGTCGCCGTCCCGTTCGTCGCGCCCGAGAACCGCGTCGACTGGTACACGGGCGCGGTCAGCGCCGGCGTCGGCGTGGCGACGTTGATCATCGTCCCGCCCGTCGTATTGGACGCGGCCCCGGCGCTGCGGGCGCAGATCGCGAGCGCGGCCCCCGGCACGAACGTCTGTCCGTTGTTACAGGGCGCGGAGGCAGATCTCGTTCGCGTCGCGCGCGACGAAGAGCGACAGGGCGGTTGGTACGTGCACCTCGGCAACGTGCTGTTCAACGTCGGCCTCGGGTTGTTCCTGGGACTCGGCTACCACCACTGGGAGGCTGGCGCGATCAACGCCGCCGTCGGAACAGCGGTCGGCGAGGCGCTCATTCTCACCCGCCCCACCGCCGCCATCGACGATCTCGAGACGTATCGCAGCGGCCGGTTCTGAGGGCCCTCGAGCGCTCGCTCAGACAATTCGTTTGACCGCTGGACAGATTGTTCGGCGCGGACGCCCGGTAGCCCGGCGAATCGGCCGGTTCTCGACGGCACGGCAGTTGCTCGTGGCTCGGGACCGTGGACGCCCAAGACAAGACGAAGCGACGGTTCGCATCCGAGTTCACGCCGCGGTTCTCGGACTTCGACATGCAAGGAATCATGAGCTCGCGGTGCTATCTGGATTACCTGGTCGAAGCGCGCATCGACCAGATGGCGCGTTGCTACGAGCTGCCGCTCGCGCACTACGCGGAGCGAAACCAGACCTGGGTCTTCTCCGCGGTGGCGCTCGACTTCCTCAGCCCCGTCTTGTTCGGCGCGAAGATCGTCGTCGAGACGGAGGTCACCAAGATCGAGGGTGCCGCGGCGACCGTGGACTTCGCGTTTCGCCACCCGACCAAGGACCGGGTCTTCGCCCGGGGCTGCGCGACCTACCATCTGATCGATCTCGCGACCAAGCGGCCGATCGACGTTCCGGCCAAGGACGTCGAGGTCTTCCTCTCGAGGCAGGCCTGACACCATGTCGACGCTGGCCGAGACCCTCATGCGGCAAGCCCTGTTCGGCGAGAGCCGGGGCGTCGGCATCCTGAGGACTTTTCAGGGGCAGTGCGGGGGGGGCTTCGCGAACACGTCGCTCGAACGCCAGCTGGGCGCGCAGATCGCCGACGAGAGCCGGCACGCGCGCACGTACGCGCGCCTGCTCGCGAAGCGAAACAGCGGACCGGTCGGTCTGGACGGCGTCGACGCCGGCTGGCAGGCGATCGTTCGCCACATCACCGCGGCGAGCTCCTTCTCGACGACGTTGATCGGCCTCTACGGATTGATGGAGCCGTTCAACCTGCTGTCGATGCAGACGTTGCTGCCGCTCCTCGACAAGGCCGAGCTCGCGGAGGTGAGCGAGATCGTCCGCGACGAGGACCGTCACATCGGGATGTTCGACCTGTTCGCGGAGCTGGTCGAGCGCGGCGTCCTGCACGTCGACGAGGCGGAGGCGCTGACGATGATCCGCGTGTTCCTGGAAGCGCTGCGAGACGGCATCGCGCAGCCGGGCGGCGCGCGCATCAGCCTGCCGCGCAGCGATTGGCGCGACTTCATGAAGCACGTCGGCCAGCTCAGGGAGCGGATCCTCTCCTGGAGCCGCGTCGGAGCGCCCGCGTGACCGAGACTGGCGGTGAAGATCTCTGGGACGTCCTCTGGTGGCGAAGCCAGCGAGACCCGAACGCCGTCGCCGTCCACGAGCTGGCCGACGGGGAGGAGATCTCGGCGTCGCTCGGTTACGGAGAGCTCGCGCGGCGCGCGGAGGTCTTCGGCGCATCGCTGGCAGCGCGGGTCGCGCCGGCGTCCCGCGTCGTGTTGCTCGTCCGGCCTGGCGTCGAATGGTTCGTCGCGTTCTACGGCTGCCTGCGCGCGGGCATGACGGCCGTCCCGGTCATCGTGCCGGACGTGGACCGCCTCGAAGCG
>DATMZL010001156.1:0-4745 GCA_035607075.1 Polyangia bacterium | reverse complement strand
CTCGTCCATGCGCAGACGCCGGCGCAGGTTGCCCGCTTCGTCGAACTGGTAGGCCCAGTCCTGGATCATCTTCGATGCGTCGCCGTACGCGGCGCTCGCGCGCGCGAGCAACCAGCCCGTTGCGGGCTCGAACTGCGAGATCGTGTCGACGCCGTTGCGGGTGTATTCGGACGTGACCTGGCCCGCCGCGTTCACCCCCGTCGTCGCCCAGTAGACCGCGCCCGTCGCCACCTCGGACAGATAGTGGAGATAGCCGAGGCTGGTGTAGTGGTACTCGACCGACAACCGGCTGCCTTTGACCTCCGGATACGTGACGAAGCGCTGGCGGCCGAAATCGTCGTACGCGTAGTCGGTCGCGAATGTCTCACCGTCGGTACACTCGCTCGCGTTCTGAACGTCGCCGAACTCGTTGTACTGATACGATCGCACCGGCCGCTTGCCGACGCTCTGATTCGTGAACGGATGCAAGCATTCGCCGGCGAGGCGCCCATCGACCGGTCCGATCATCGCCGCCAGCTTGCCCGTGCCCGCGCCCGGCGCCGTGTCGTAGATCCACTCCGAGGCGCCCTGGGCGTCCGTCTTGGAGACCATCCGGCCCAGCTTGTCGTACGTCATGCCGGTGCTCTGGCCGATCGCCCGCGCGTTGGGATCGATCTGGACCCGCAGATCGCCGAAGCCGTCGTAGTGATACTCCCAGAGCCCCATGTCGGCGTCGCTGTTCGATATCTTCCGGCCCCGCGCGTCGTAGTCCACGTGCGTGGTGTTGCCCAGCGTGTCGATCGTGTCGGTCGGGTTTCCTTCGACGTCGAACACGAACGACAAGGTGAGCGCGCTCGCGGGATCGTTCGGATCACCGTTGTAGGACTTGACCAGCGAGGTCTTGCCGACGGCGTTCTTGGTCTCTTCTTTCCGGCGCAGCTCGCCGTTGACGATGCGGTCGGTCCGGGTGGTGAACCCCTGATGCGTCGTGGACACGACGACGCTGGCGTTCGTCGCGCCGGTGATCGGATCGCCCAGCTGACCGAGATCCTGCGTCACCGTCGTTGCCCGCCCGAGCGGGTCGTAGATCGACGTCGTGAAATGCGGCGGATCGGCCGACCCGAACGGCTTCGATACGCGGTGGACGCGTCCCTGCCCGTCGTACTCGGTGATCGTGCGGATGATGTCGCCGCCGAAGCCGAGAGTTTCGTTCTCGATCGCCCGGCCATAGGCGTCCGAGAACACCCAGGTCGGGCTGCCCGTCGGCGGGCGCGTCACCGAGACGGTCTTCGTCAGGTTCAGCGGGCCCGGGCACACGTCGGCCGGACACGGGCCCGCGGGCGGCCGCGCCTTGGGCAAGTACCTGCTCATCGTCGTCGTCAGGGGATGGTCGCTCCCACATCGGAGCGTCTCCGACGTCTGCATGCCGAACGGATCGTAGCCGAGACAGGTCCGGATGCCGTTCGGTCCAGTCTTCTGGACCACGACGCCCAGCAGCGGATCGAAGACCGTGGTCTCGACCTGACCGAGCGCGTTCGTGACCTTGGTCGGAAAGCGCCCCACGCTGTAGTTGACGGGGACGTCGAGCTCCGCCGGATCGTAGCTGGTTCGGACGGTCCGGAACGGCAGCGTGTCCGGCGCGGTGGTCGAACAGCTGTCGAAGTCACTCGCGCAGTTCGTCACGACGGTGGCGTTACCGAACTTGTCGTAGTCGTACACGGTGTGAAGCTCGGCGTCCGCAACCCCGGGCTCTACCCTCGTCTTTGCGAGCGACAAGGCACCGAAGAAGGTGCCGTACACGAGCTCCGTCTTGTGCGTGATCGCCGGACTGGCCAGACCGGCGGTCTTGGTCGTCGTCACGACCGTCTCCGTCACCTTTCCCCGCCGCTGCTCGAGCGATCCGGGCGTGCCGTACTTGTTGGCGGTCTCCTTGTGGTAGCCCTCGCCCGCGCCAACGATGTCGATCGTCGTCAAGGTCGGGTTGCCCAGATCGTCGTAGTCATAACTGGTGGTCGTTTCGACCGTCGAGGTCGGCGACGTTTCAGGGAAGGTCGATCGCAGGAACGCGATGTCATCGATCGACACCGGACGCACGAAGAACGTGCTCTTCGGCGGGTATTGCTGGGGAAGCTGCGGGTTCTGGAGGCAGAAGTCTGGATGTTGGCGATCGATGTTTCGCGTGCAGTAGATCGTGGTCGTCCGCGACACCGGACCTTGATTCGATCGGACCACGCTGGTGGGCAGACTGGTGTACGGATACGCTTGTGCGTATTTCGTCTCCGTGACCAGCCCTGTGGCGTGCTCGGTCGTCGTGACCTTCGCGAATCCTTGCGCGCCGTAGAAGAAGGCGCTCGCGCGCAGATCTTCATACTGGTACGTCGTGATGTTGGCGCTGCCAGCGCCATTGTCCTCGGTCACACCGTTGACGACCCGCATCGGCATCGACGAGCGGACGAGGCCGAATGCGACCTCGCCGTTGTCTTTGTAGGTTGGCGCGGCGCCCGCCTGAGCCCCTTCCGTCGTGATCGGCACATAGCTCACGGTCGTCCCCAGCGTCGAGAGCGCCTTGGGGAAGCCGGTGATGACCGGGGGCGTGAAGGTATTGAGGTAGGTCTTGGCCGGGTTGCCGCCGATCGCCGCCTGAACGAGATCGACGAGCCCATCGCCATTCACGTCCACGAACGTGCTTTCGTTCTGCAGGATCTGGGGATCGGGGACGACGGGGACCGGTATGCCGAACACCGGCACCTGCCACTCGGTGGCGCCGCCGAGGTCGACCCAGTTGGTCCCGGTATTGATCAACGTCTGGCCGCCCCCTTTGTGCTCGTGCGGGCCGTCGAAGCGCTCGGCGTGATTGCGCAGCAGGTCCGCCAGCCCGTCGCCGTTGGCATCGATCAGCGACCAGCCGTAGTCGCCGGGCAGGAAGATCCCTTCGTCCGGCAACTCCTTCGGGGTGAACTGCTCCACCGTCGCCATGTACGTGGTCGCCGACGGATCGTCGAAGCCGAGGCCGGTTCCGTCGGCGAGCGCGATGCCGGCGCGATGCTCCTCTCGGTCGATGTTGCCCGTGTCGGTGTCGTGCGTCGGGTAGTACGCCATGAAGTCGTGCATGCCGTCGCCGTCGATGTCGCCGGTCGCGGGCGAATGCGCCAGCGACAAGGGCGCGGCTCCCCCTCCCGGGGTATGCACGTGGCCAGTCTGGGCCGCGAAGCCTACCTGGACGATGTCGCCGGCGGCGTTCTTCGTTGGCCCCTGATTGATGTAGACGCCGTCGTCGGCCTCCAGGTGGCCGTCGGTGTAGACGAAGAAATCCTGCTTCGCGAGATCGGGAAGGCCGTCGCGGTTCACGTCCTGAAAACGGAAGGGGTTATTCGAAAATCCACTGCCGCCTGGCAGGTCCAGCCGCGTGAACAGCTGCCACCCGGCCGGCTTGTTCAGCAGCGTGATGACACTCAGGAACGACCCTCCCATACCTACGGTCGAGAAGGTGCGGACCACGTCGGCGCGGCCGTCGCCGTCGACGTCGGCGACGAAGTCGGGTTGAGAGAGAACCTTTGGAAAGAAGAAGATGTCGCCGTGGAAGTCGCCTGACGTGGGCCGCTGTTCGAAGCTGGCGTCGTAGCTCCACTGGTGCAGATCGCTGAGGCGATTGATCCAGACCGCCGGCGAGGCATGGTGCGCCGGGCCAGTGCTGCACCCGGCCTGCGACGATGAACAGATCATGCAGGACGTCGGGCTGTCACACCTGACGTCGCCGTTGTCCACGATCAGGTCGGGTAGGCCGTCGCCGTCCATGTCGGCGAAGCGGGCGCCGGTGGGAACATCGTTCGAATCGACGAGGTCCACCGGCAGGTGGGCGAACGTCGCCCCGTCCCAGCCGTGCCCGTTGTTGCGGTAGGAGAGCCGCTCCAGCGCCGTCGCGCTCGAGCGCCCGACGACAAAGTCCGATCGGCCGTCGCCGTCGAGGTCGATGAACTGGGTCCCTTTCAGACCTCTGCCGGCCGGGATCTCGGCGGGGAGCGCGTAGCCGGGGTTGGCGCTGGTCGCCGACCAGAAGCTCGACACCGAGCTCTGGTTCCATTGGAACGAGAGCGGTTTTAGCGTCTTGACGATCGGCACCGCCGGAGGCGGTGGAATCGGCTGCACCGGCGCCGAGTAGCCGATCTGCTGGAGCCGGCTCGGCATGCCCACGGAATCCGGCAAGTAGGTCAGGGTGTAGGCCCCACGGGCGGTCTGGATCGCCGTCAGCCGCGTCTTCGCGAGCATCGTCGTCTTGCGGAATCGCGTCGTCCGCACGTCGGACCGGGCCTCGTAGAAGAAGTCGACGTTGTAGAACGGGTCGACGTCCTGGGTCCCGGTCTGCGTGACGTGGCCGGTGTACTTGATCTGCTTGATGCGGAGGCCGTTGTCCGCGAAGTCCGGGTAGTAGTGGAGCTCGAAGAAGTTGCCCCACTGGTCTTGCACGCGGTCGAGCGCCCAGATCGCGGTCTGGCCCGAGAAGGCCACGCGCGCGTCGTCGCGCGACGCGTAGAACCTCGTCTCGCCTGTCTTGGTGACGACCTTGAACGTCTTGAAGTCGGACGTCCGCGAGATGACGCTGAAGTCGGCGAGCTCCGTGTAGTACTCGAGCGGCGTTCCCGACTTTTCGAACAGCCGCTTGCCGTCCAGGCAGACCCCGTCCACGTTGTCGCCGGAGCCGAGCGCGTCCATCATGACCGGACGCGCCTTGCCGTCCTGGGTGCGGGACTTGGGACAGCGGTGGATCG
>DATMZL010001695.1:0-6348 GCA_035607075.1 Polyangia bacterium | reverse complement strand
GTAGAGGTCCTGCCGGAAGTCGCCCGCCGCGACCCGGTGGGCGAGGTCGCGGTTGGTGGCGGCCAGGACACGCAGGTCGATCCGGCGGCTCCTGTTCTCGCCCACGCGGCGGATCTCCCGCTCCTGCAATGCCCGCAAGAGTTTGACCTGCATGCCGGGCGAGACCTCGCCGACCTCGTCGAGCAGCAGCGTCCCGCCGTTCGCCGCCTCGAACAGGCCCGGCCTGTCACCGGTCGCGCCCGTGAACGCCCCACGCGCATGGCCGAACAGCTCGCTCTCGAGCAGCGTTTCGGTGATGGCGCCGCAGTTGACGGCGATGAACGCCCCGGCCGCGCGCGTCGACTCGTCGTGGACGAGGCGCGCGATCCGCTCCTTTCCCGAGCCGCTCTCGCCGGTGATGAGCACGGTCGAATCGACCTTCGCCACGCGCCGCGCCAGGTCGACGACCTGCCGCATCGCCAGGCTGTTGGCGACGATCCCCAGCGGCTCGTCCACGCCGCGTGCCACGCGCACGAGCGCCCGGCGGTGCGCGCGCAGCTTGCGCTCGGCCGCCTTCAGCGTCTCGGTCACGCGGTCGAGCGAGACGTCGAGGCATTCCTTGAGCCGCGTGGGCTCGAAGAAGCGCAGCTCCTCGGCGCGCTCGTCGCCCCACTCCTGCCGCGTGCGCCCGATCAGGTGGCAGGCCGCGTCCCCCTCGCCCGTGCAGTGGTCTTCGAGGACATAGATCTCCTTGCCCGAGCTGCGGCTGACGTAGCCGCTCGTGAGCCCGCAGATCGTCCAGCACACCGGCACGTCCGACCGACCGAAGTGCAAGAGGTGCTGCTCCGCTTCGTAGGAGGCGAGCAGCGTCACCCCCTCCTTGGACAGCGGCCCCTTGCTGCCTGGCTCGACGCGAAACAGGGCCTCGAGGGCATGGATGCGCGTGCCCGCGCGCTGCCAGTCGTCGTCGCTGTTCCAGTTGAATTCCGCCTGCATCGCCTCCGCCATGCGCCAGCCGTGCGCGAAGCCGAACTGTGTGAGCACGGTGCGGGCCGCGGTGAGACCGAAGTTCTCGACCAGATACTTGCGCAGCAGGCCCATCGCCACCGCGTCGAGCAGCAGCGCGCGCTGCCCGGCGAAGCGGATCGTTCCCCCCTCCGGGTCCAGCTCGAGCAGCTCCTCGTGGTCCAGATCCTCCGCGCGCATGGCCATCAGCCCATCAGTCGAATTGAAGGCTATACCATTTCATTTTGATTGGCGCCCGAGGAGAAGTCCGGGACCTGATTGCCCCCCGCCGCTGGCCCGGAAAGTGCTCTTGCCCCTGATGTGAACCCTGGACCTGGAATCATCGTCTGGATCATGGTCGGCATAGCCGGGGGCTGGCTGGCGAGTCGGATCACCGGCACGGATGGCCAGCGCGGCGCGCTCGCCAACGTCTTCATCGGCGTCCTCGGCGCGCTCGTCGCCGGGTTCATCACGCGCGGCGTGCTCGCCGGTCTCGGCTATGAAAACCTCGACATCTCCGGCATCGCCGGCGCGTTGTTCGGGACCTGCGCGGTGGTGTTCGGGTTCCACGCGCTCGCGCGGCGGCGGGCCGGATCGCCATGAGTCTTGGAATCGCCATCCTCTGGATCAGCATCGGCGCCGCCGCCGGTTGGTTCGGGAGCCGGATCATGGGCACGTTTGCCCGGCCGAGCGCGCTGGCCAACATCAGCCTCGGAATCCTCGGCGCGCTCCTGGCCGGGTTCATCACCCGGCGCTGGCTCACGACGGGCCTCGGCACCGGCGGCGTCATCCTCGGCCTGGGAGGCGCGCTGATCGGCAGTTGCCTGGTGATCTTCAGCTGGCAGGCGCTTTGGCGCCCCAAGATTTGAGCCGCGACGGCTCGCAGGAGGAGGACACGATGGAGACCGTGGAATGGCACGTTGGCAAGATGGAAGCCGAGCTCCGACAATGGCATGCGACGCTGAACAAGCTGATGGCGAAGGCCGGCGCCGCCGGTACCGGGGCGAAGATCGACTATCGCAACCGCCTCGAAGATCTGCGGGAGAAGTATGCGGCCGCGGAAGCGAGGCTGGCGGAGCTGAAGGCCGCGGGCAGGAGCCGGTGGGACACCTGCAAGGGCGGCGTCGACATCGCCATGAGCGAGCTCGCGATGGCGTTCACGAAGGTCGCGAACTAGGTCTGCGCCAGCGGAAGCCCGGAGGACGTCATGGCCGATCTGCCAGTGCGCACAAGCGGCAGCGAGCGACGGCGGACTCTCGCTGACGAGCAGCCGCTCAGGATGCGCGCGGATCCCTATCGACCAGTCGTGCCGTGGTCGATCGGGGACCAGGAACCGGCACGGTTCAAGCCCGACTTCCAGATCGAGACAACCGAGGATGGCTTCGTGTTCAAGGCGGATCTTGCGGGCATCAAGGAAAACGAAGTCGACGTCGCCGTGACCGGCAACCGGCTCACGATCAACGGCCACATCTACGACGCCGGCACGGGCTCCTTCGCCGGGTTCACGCGTGTCTTCACGCTGCCGGAGGAGAACGACGGCAACGACGAGGTCCGCGCCGCCCTCGAGCGCGGCGTGTTGACGGTGCGTTGGTGGAAGGGGCCCGCGCATGCGCCGGAAGCTGCGACCCGGCCGGGCGAGGACGCGCAGGCGCGCTGGGAATCGGAAGGCGGGACGACGGGGGAAGGCCGGACGGAGCCGAGGCCCGGGGCCGGAGAGGTCGGCCGATGATCACCCTCCGCAGAGCGGCGCAGCGCCACCACGACCGAAGCCGCCAACAGGAGGTCTGGCTCACGTTCGACCCGCAGGACCGGGCGGATCCGCTGGCGGATGGGTTCGGCGCCCTCGAGATCCTCGACGAGGACCGGCTGTCACCGGGGGCGGCTTTATCCCGCCGCGGGCATCACGACGCCGAGATTGTCACGTACGTGCGAGAGGGCGCGCTCGCGTACGACGACTCGAGCGGACGCTCCGGCGTGATCCAGGCGGGCGAGTTCCAGCGCACGACCACCGGGCGCGGTAGCCACCACAACGAGACGAACGCGTCGCGGACCGACTGGGCGCACGTCTACCAGATCCGTCTGCGCGCCGCGCAGGGCGGGCTCGCGCCCGGGCTGGAGCAGAGGCGCTTCAGCGCGGCGGAGCGCCGGGGCTGGCTGTGCGTCGTCGCCTCGCCCGACGGGCGCCGCGGATCGTTACGGATTCACCAGGACGCCGTGCTGTACTCGGCGCTGCTCCGCCCGGGCAAACACGTGGTCCACGAGCTCGGCGAGGGGCGAAAGGCGTGGCTTCACCTCATCGAGGGAGAGATCGCGCTCGGCGACGTCGTCCTCTCCAGCGGCGACGCCGCCGGCGTGACCGCCGAGCGCGCGGTGTCGCTCACGGCGCGTGACGAGACCGAAATCCTGCTCGTGGACCTGGGCGCGGAGCGCCCCGGTCTCAACAACACGGAGGTCGATGACCATGAATAGCGACAGCTCAGGCGGTTCAGTTCCCGATGCGAAGCGTTCCCGGCTGCGTTCGATCATCGCGGCGATCGAGCGGGAGCTCGCGCGTTTACCGGTCGAGGTCACGAGCGACAACCGTCCGACGCCGGCGGACGGCCTGCGCGCGTCGGTCGCCGATCTGGTCGGGCAGCTCGCGCTCGGTCCCGAGCCCGAGTACCGGCAATGCCCCGTGTGCGGGAACGTCGGCATGCGGGTGGCCACGGTGTGCGGACACTGCTGGACGAAGCTGACCGCCCCCCCGGCACCTGGCGCGGTGTAGTGGGATAACGATGCCGCTCAAGCGTCGACGTGACGCCGGCGGCGGACGCGATCGCGGTCGTCTCCCCCGTCCGGGTCATCCGAGCTCTCCGCGCCGTTCGCCTCCGGCGAGGCGGCGGGGGCGCCCTTCCCGCGCTTCGGGCCGTAGTAGTTGAGGTCGCGGACGCCCTGTTTCGTGATCCTCGAGCTCCCTATCCCTGCGTTTGCCTTCTCCATCCCCCGAACATGGGGCCCGGCGGCAACGTAGACTATTAGGAAGTTCGACGCGCTCCCGTCGGAAAATGCGACGTATCGGGCTCGAGGTGACCGATGACGACAGCCTCACGTACTACCTCCTCCGCCTCATATCGTGGCTGGGGCTGATCTGAGATCTGCGCCGGCCGCCAGGCGAGGCCGCGACCTAGGTCGAAGTCGAAGATTCGCGCCGCGCGCGGGCGTCCGATCGGCACGGCGAGCCGGCGTTCTCGGGGCGGGCTGCCCGGCCAGATCACGGGCCTGCGCGAGGATCGACTCGCCGAGCTTCCGGAGAATCCGGATTTCGTCGGGGGGCGCCTGTAGCCCGGCGTCGCTCACCAACACTTGCAAATGAAGGTGCAACGCGGCTACGTCGTTGACGAGAGCGTGAATTCGTACGCGCATCATTTGCGCGCGGGATTTCGCCGGCTCCACCTTCGTTGTTCGCCTGATCCGGGACATCCGGGCGTAAGGTATCACGTGCGACGGCACCGGAGGTGAGTGGGATGCGGCGTGCAGCGAAGTCGACCGGAAAGGAGCCGAACGGCTGGCGCGCGGCGCGGGCGGCGGCGACGGCGACGATCGACCGGCTCGCCTCCGAAAACGATCAGCTGAGGTCCATGCAGACCGTCCTCGAAGAGAGGCTCGGTCGTTACGCGGATCTGTACGACTTTGCGCCGCTCGGCCTGGTGACCCTGGACGGCGCGGGAATCATCCGAGAGCTGAACCTGAAAGCGGCGTCCATGCTCGGCCTCGACGCGCGCAACGCGGTCGGTCTGCCGTTCGCTTCCTTTCTCGGCGACCATCGTTCGTTCCGCCGTCACCTCGCTGACTGCAGGATCGAGAACGCGACGATCATGACCGAGATGGCTCTCGTGCCTCGGAGCGGACCGGCCTGCAGCGTCGACCTCGTCACCCGGTTGGCGACCGATCGGAGCGAGTACCGAACCGCATTGGTGGACGTCAGCGAGCGCGTTCGACTTGCCGCCGCCGAGCGGTCCGGGAGGGCTTCAATCGAAGCCAAGGACGCGTTCATCGCCACCCTGAGCCACGAGCTTCGCACGCCGCTGGCCCCCGTGCTGGCCGCCGCCTCGTCGTTGCGCCACGGTCGGCTCCCCAGGCGCGAAACCAGCCGCCTGCACGAGATCATCGAGCGAAACGTCAAGCTGCAGGCGCGCCTCATCGACGACCTGCTCGACGCAACTCGGATCTTGCGAGGCAAGATGCAGATCGAGCGCGAGGCGACCTTGCTGCATCGGCTCCTGCGCGGGGTGGTCGAGATGTTCGCGAACGAGATGAAGGCCAAGCGACTCCGGTTCGCGTTCGACCTCGCCGCTTCCAAACAGACCGTGCACGGCGATCCAAATCGCCTTCGCCAGCTATTCTGGAACCTGATCGGCAATGCCCTGAAGTTCACGCCCGACGGAGGACAGGTGGCGATCCGCTCCTGGAACTCCTTCGAACGCATCGCCGTGGAAGTCGAGGACAGCGGCGTCGGGTTGAGCGCCGCGGCGCTCGCCCGCATCTTCGAACCCTTCGAGCAGTCCGGCGGACAATCCGGGGAGCGATCCGGGGATAAGGCAGGGCAAGGCCTCGGCCTCGGCCTCGCGATCGCCCGCGGCATCGCGGAGCTGCACGACGGTCGAATCACCGCCAGCAGCGCCGGTCGCAACCGTGGCGCACGCTTCGTCGTCGATCTGCCCACCGCTGCCGCCGCGGTCGTCGGTCGAGAGGATCCGCCGCGATCGTCCGTCGCCGTCGCCCCCGACAGGGTGTCGGCGGTCAGGATCCTCCTCATCGAGGACCATCGAGACACGGCTTCGGCGCTCTCGATCACTCTCGGGGCCCGGGGCTACGCGGTCGAGACGGCGGTGACGGCGAAGGAAGCGCTCCGGGTCGACCTGGCCGGGGTCGCGCTCATCATCAGTGACATCGGGCTGCCGGACGGCGACGGGATGAACCTCCTCCGCAAGCTCCGCCGGAGACACCGCATCGAGGCGATCGCGTTGAGCGGCTACGGAACCGAGCGCGATGTCCGGGCCAGCCTGAGCGCCGGTTTCGCCGCCCATCTGACCAAGCCGATTGTCATCTCCACCCTCGTCGCGGCCATCGAGAAGGTCCTCGCGGGTCAGGGAGCGCCGCCGTGAGCCTCGTGCACGAGCGGTGCTCCCCGGCGCCGGTCGGGTCTGCGAATCAGGCGTTCCCCGACTCGCCGAAGGGCTCAGCGGCGCTTCATTGAAGGACCTGGTTGCCCGGCTGGATACCGATCGCCAGGCGTGGCAGATTGCAAGCTGGCTGTTGTGGTGGTGGTGGCCCCCACGATCGTCGGACGTGACGGCGACCCATGCGACGAACACAAGATAAGCG
>DATMZL010000834.1:0-4053 GCA_035607075.1 Polyangia bacterium | reverse complement strand
GCGGCGCCGGGCAGGGTGGTGGCGGGGGACACGCGGGCAGTGGCAGCACCGGGAGCGGTGGATCGTCGGGGACGGGCGGGACGCCGCCTCCGCCGAAGCATGGCGGCGGTTGCGACGTGGCGTCGGCACCTCGCGAGGTATCGGCTTCCGCGCTGCTGTTGCTTGTGATCGCGGCGTGCTTCCGCGCGCGAACGCGTTCTACTGCGCCGGGACGCGCATCGCGAACGCGGGCGAAAGCGCCACCGCGCGCATCAGCGCCGGGAACGTAGCGGCGCCGCCCGCAAACCGGCGCACGACGTCCGCGACCGCGCAGCCGCGCTTCCCGTCGGGCGGGCTCGGCAGATCAACCGGCGCGTCGACCAGTGCGTAGCGCAGCATGTTCGAGGTCATGCAATTCGTGAACGCCGGGCTCATGGCGATGACACGGGCGAGATCGACGGCGTTCGCCACCGTCCCGCCGCCGAGCTCGGGCGGCAACGTCGCGCTCGCGTTGATCGGCTCACCGAGATCGTCGGTGTCTCTGAAACGGCCGACCATGTCGTACCCGTCGAGCGCCAGGCCGTAGGGATCGAATTGCGCGTGGCAAGACCCGCACGGGGGCATCGAGGCCCGGTAGACGACCTGTTGCTGGCCTGTCTGAGTGTCGAGCGCATTCAGTTGCACCGTCTCTCCGCTGACCGCCGTCGACGGTGGCGGTGGGAATCCGCGGCAGAGCATCAGCGCTCCGACGGTTATACCCCGATGGACGAGGCTGGTGCGCTCGGCGCGCGCGGTCAGCGTGATGAAACCGGCGTTGGTCAGCAGGCCGCTGCGCTGATCCGCCGGCAGCGTCGTGCGGACGAAGTTCGACCCGGTTGCGCCCGTCGGCGCCGGAAGGTCGTAAATGTACTTGGCCAGGTTCGAGTTGAGGAACGTCGTCCTCGACAGGAGGATGTCGGTGAGGTTCGCGTTCCAGAGCGTGTCGTCCAGGAAGAGGCGCGCCTCCTCCTGGAGGTCGGCGTACAGCGCGTCGCCTGCGATCGGCACCTTGTTCCGATCGATGATCACCCCCGGCAGCTCGTTCAGCTTGTAGAGCGTCTCGATCAGCTTCGTCAGCCAAGCGCGCGCGGCTGGCGTCGTCAACAGCCGGTCGGTATGCGCCGCGAGCGTGGCCGGAAGCGTCCCGGCGCGCGCGTCGTCGAGCAGGAGCTGGTCGGGCGGGCCGTCGGTGAGGAAGAAGGAGAGCGCCGACGCCAGCTCGTACGGCGTCAGCGGCATGCCCGGCGGCGACAGCGACGGGCGCGCCGGATCGCCCATCTCCGATCGGTAAAGGAACGGCGGCGCGACCAGGATCGTGGCGATCACGTCGCGCGTGGCCTCCTCGATCGCGCCGGCGGCTCGGGCCGCCTCGTAGCTGGCATCGAGATCGCTCTGCTCACCGGCGTCGAGCGGCCGCCGGTACGCCTTTTCGGCGAACGTGGCGAGGTACGCCTTCGCGCACGCGTCCGTCGCCGGCACGCATCCTGTCGCCTGCTGGAAGTTGTCGAACACATACTTCGCGACGTGGCGGGCGAGGTTGGTGAACGGGATCATCTCGGTTGAATTGGCGATCTGCTTGGTCGGTTCGAACAATCCGGGCGGAAACCGGCGCTGGTAGTCGGTGACCACGTTGATGATCGCTTCGTTCACGATCGCCCCCACCTCCACGTCGTTCACGAGAATACTAACCATGTTCACGAGCTCGTTGCTCGTGAGCAGCAACTTGCGCTGCGGCGCGAGCACCAGCTCGGGATCCGAGCCGTCGCACGGGTCGGGGAGCTGACCGCCGCCCGCGCTGTTGCCGGCGCCCGCGGCGCCGCTCGGCCCACCGCCGCCGATTCCGGCGCCGCCGCTCACGATCTGGCCCGGACCCTTGTCCTGTAGCTTGCGGCTGCCGCAGCCCGCGACGACGAACGCCAGGCTCGCCGCGGCGGCAGCGCAACGAAGCCGGGTTAGCGGGCCCACGGTCCAGAGGTGCCGGCGTGGCCCCGGCAGGGTTCAAGAATCGTCAGGCGGCGGCGCGACTATCCACTAGGCCCACATCCGGATCAGATTGAAGTAGCTGCGGCGAATGGCTTCAGCCTCGGCGGGCGGCGTGGGCAGGGCGTCGAACGCATCCAGCGTGGACTTGAGATCGTAGAGGATGCGCCGGCAGTCTGCGTCGCGGACCATGCTCTGGATCCACGAGATGGCGACGTCGCGGTTGCCGGCCGTGACCTCGGTGACCCGGTGAAGCGTGCCGGCCGGGTAGACGATCACGTCGCCGGCCTTGCCGCGCCAGCTGGTCGGGACGCCAGCTGCGTCGATGATCAGCGCGCCGCCCTCGTACTCGGCGGCGTCGCTCAGGCAGACGGTCATCGCGACGTCGCACCGAACCTGCGACGTCGGATCGCCCATCATCGCGGCGTCGACGTGATCGCCGTACTTCATGCCCACGCCGTAGCGGCAGAACAGCGGCCGCAGCATCGCCTCGGGCCACGCCGCCGCCTGGAACAGCTGGCTGGACTTCAGCGCGCCGACCAGCAGCTCGACGGCCTCGGTGGCCCCCGGCGAATCGGGCCCCAGGATCAGGTTGTCCTTGATCGTCTGCGCGCGTCCGACGGCGGTGATCTTGCCGGACACCAGCGGGCCGCGTTCCATGCGCGCGCGGATCTGCGCGACCACGTCCGGCGGTACCGCGCTCGCGATGACGATGGCTGACACGGCGATTACCGCGCCACGACGATGGCCCAGGGGGCGCCCGGGACGGCGATGTGCGCTTCGACCTTCTTCGACGCGACGTCGATGACGGCAACGTCGTTCGACGATCCGTTCGCCGTGTAGAGCTTCTTGCCGTCGGGGCTGATCGCGATGCCCCGCGGGAAGGCGCCGACGCCCTCGATCTTGCCAACGACGGTCTTCTTCTCGGGGTCGACGATGACCACCGACTTCCCGGCGCCCGTCGTCACGTAAAGGAGCTTTCCGTCGGGCGAGAGAACGGCCGACTGCAGCGCCGGAGCCGGCGCCGTCTTGGGCAGATCCTGGATCGTGAACTGCGCTTTGAAGGTGTTTTGCTTGGCGTCAACGATGGTGATGTTCGGGGCGCCCTCGTCGGTGACGAACGCCGTCGCGCCGCGCGCCGCGAGCAGGACCGTCTGCGGTTTCGGACCGGCGTCGATGCGTCCGAGCAAGCTCATCTTCTTCGTGTCGAGCGCGGAGATCTCATCGGAGCCGTGCGCCGCGACGAAGACGACCTTGCCGTCGGCGCGGACCGCGACGCCCTGGGGCTCGGCGCCGACTCCGGCCTTCTGCTTGATCGATCCCGCGCCGACGTCGATGGCGAGGATCTCGTTCGTGGCGCTGTTCGACAGGTACGCCGTCTTCCCGTCGGGCGAGATGTCGACGGCGAACGGGGCGGCCGGCGTGGCGACGCGCTTCGTCACCTTGCGCGCCGTGACGTCGACGACGGCGAGGCCGGGCGCCTGTTCGGCCGGTGGCGCCGGCGCCGGTGCCAATCCGGGGCGCGGGGCCGCCTTGGCCGGGCCGGCCACCGCGACGAAGAGGCTTCGCCCGTCCTTCGACAGCTTGATCCCGCGCGGACGGGCGCCGACCTTGATGTGCTCGACCGGCTGAGCTTTGACCGGATCCACCACCACGATCTCGCCGCCCGCCTCCGCGCTGACGAACAGGAGCGGCGGCTTGGCGCGTGCTGCTGAGGGCGCCGCGGCGACGGCGGCGAACACGACGGGAAGAACCGTTGAACGCATGTGCGTGAAGATACGATATTGTTGTTAACGAATGCCACCCGGTGACGCGGTTCGTATCGTCGAGATCGACGACGTCATCCCCCGCCTGTACCAGGACCAGATCGAAGCCGAGCTTTCCTCGGACAAGATGGCCTGGTTCTTCAGCCGCGAGTCGGCGCGGAAAGTTCAGGTGGCCATCAGCTATGGCGGGTTCAGCCATGTCGTTTACCGTTTCGACGACGCGAATCCCTCGTTCTCGCCGATGACGGCGTTGCTGCTGTTGCTGCTGTATACGTTCTGCGACAAGGCC
>DATMZL010000471.1:0-2349 GCA_035607075.1 Polyangia bacterium | reverse complement strand
CAAGCACCGGCACCCGTCGCCGTCGACCTGGGCGCAGCGGCCGTCGTTCAGCGTCGCGACGAGCTGGCGCAAGTCCGTCAGGCGCTCTTCAGTGAGACGGGCCATCGCCGAACCCCTTCAGGTGCTTCGCGGTGCGGAGCCGAATGGACCAGGTCGGCGGCAGCACCATCGGCTCCCGCGTCACCGGGTTGCTGATGTTGTGGCCCTTCCGCGTGGCGACGTAGAGCACTCCGAGGTCTGGCACGCGACAGCGCCCGGTCGTCTTGGTGTGCTGGACCACGCGATAGAGCAAGTCATTCACCGCGTCGACGATGACCTTCTTCGTGACGATGCCGCCCTCGTTCTTGTTCACCGCCTGGGTGGCGACGCCGTCGAGGAGCGCGGCGAAGCCATCGGCGGTCGCGCGAAGCCTGGCCCTGGGCTTCAAGCGACCACCTCGCTCGGGAATTCCTGCCGTTGCAGTTCGGCCGGCCAGACCGCCGGGTCGTCGCCCTTCCCGAGACAGCTGATCGGCGCGCCTCGATCGACCACGTTCGACCCCTTCTGCTTCATGAAGAACGCGGCGCCGGCGGCTGCGCACTGCGCCTGGAGATCGCGCGCCCACTGCAGATCGAACGGTCGCGCCTCGTCCGTGGCGCCCAGGTCCGACTCGCCACCCGCTATGACCCACCGCACGCCGGGACTGGTCGCCGGCATGCCGTCGACGACCCCGAGCCATGGCGTCAGGTCGACCGGCCCGAGCAGCGGCTCAGCGCTGACCCAGTGCACCGCCGCCTGCACGGCGAGCAGCTCCGGAATCCGCTCATTCGCCCGCTGCTGATCTTCGGCCGTCGTTCCGAGCCACACGTTCGGCCACGCGAACGCACTTGGCGGCGGACACCCGGTGATGGTCTTCGAAGCGCCAGCGCTCGCCGTGTAGCCGTCGGGCATCGCTTCGGGCCAGAGGCGCGCGATGTTCTCTGGTCGCTTCGTGAGCAGCTGCCACGTCAGCGCTGGCGTCGCTCTGATCAGCGCGAGAAGCTCAGCGCGCCAGGGGACCAACTGCGCGTTGTCCTCGAAGACGTCGGCGAGAGACGCGCAGAAGACGAGGCGACGCTTGCCGAGTGCCGCGGCGGCCTTGTTCCACCGCAGCGCGTTGTTCCACGTCGATCGCAACGTGCGCATGCGCGGTTCATTGCCCCAGTGGGTTCGCCCCTCCCACCGCTTGCGGCTGTCCTGAACTTCGGCGTAGCAGAGCTTGCAGCCGGGGCTTACGCGGCGGCATCCGATCCAAGGATTGAGCGTCGAGTCGGTCCAGGTGATGCCGGTCGTCTCAGCCACGGGCGGCCCCTTTCTGGGCCTTGATTTCGGCTCGACGAAGTGAGCCGGCGACGCTTTCGTCGGCCGCACGATCCCTCTCGGTCGTCCAGTGCTCGACGGAGACGGCGCCGCCATCAATGAGAGAGGCCGCGTAGAAATACCGCCACGCCCCGGGCGCGACGGCGAAGAGAAGCTCGTCCGGGCCGCCCTCCCTGCGACGAAGACAGAGCAACGCCCCGTCGACGACCCTAATCGCGTCAGCATGAAGGTGGACGTCGCCGACCGCACCGACGATCCGCCAGTAAAACTGGCCGTAGTTCGACGGCGCGCTCATCGTGTCTCCAGCTCGCGCTCGATGGCAGCAATCAGCGCGGCGTTCTTCTCGCGAAAGCGCGCCTTGTCCGGCGCGTCGAGCGTCTCCTGCAAGCGCTCAAGAACGTGATTCAGGTCTTTGACCGCGGCCTCGCCGATCGGCGTGCCCTTCGTGGGCCCCCATGGAATGACGAACCCAGACGCCTCGGCACCAGGTCGGGGCGCCTGCCCGGGCCTGAACGTCGCCTGACGTTCCCTGTCGTAGGCGCTCGCGGCGTCGCACAGAACGCGCTGCGCCTCGACGCTCTTCCCGTTGAAGATGAAGTCCTCTGCTGCCTTGAACAGCTTCTCCCGCTTCTCGTCCAGCTTCGGTGTGCCACTCATCGTCGTTCTCCGGTTTGTGCTGCCTTTTTGCTGCGTGAAATGGCCTTCGTAAAAAGTTCGAGCACGTGCTCGGTCACCCGGTCCGACGCGCGCAACCAGGTCTGTAGGCCGGCCGGCGGGCGGCAGACCGCCTCGAGCAGGTCGAAGCCGTCGAAGGCCAGGCCGACCATCTCGAGCGCGCCGAGCACCGAGTAGAGCTCGACGCCATCGCGGTGCGGATTGAGCGTCTGGAATGTCTTCGTGGGGACCCACAGGTCCTCGAAGACTGCGTCTGGCTCGCGATTCACGCGCCGCATGTTGAGCTGCACGCCTGGCGCGCGAACCAGGCAGAACGGCTCCAGGTCGGGGCCCGAC
>DATMZL010001095.1:0-4586 GCA_035607075.1 Polyangia bacterium | reverse complement strand
CAGGTCGGCGTCGACGAAGTCGCCCAGCGCGAAGTCCGATCCGCTGCGCGGGACGAAGTTGACGCTCGCCCGCAGGATCGCGCGCTCGGAGAGCTGGAAGCGCGGGCGCAGGTTGATCTCGTTCAGGATGAAGCTGGCGGCGCCGTCCGAGTTGACGCTGTCGAAGCGCACGGCGTCGGGCGCGTCGCCGAGGTCGGCGACCTCACCGCGGGAGTTGACGGCGGTCGCCAGGATGTCGCCCAGGAACACCCAGGAGTAGCCCGCGTACTGGGGGAACTGGCGCATCTCTATCGGCCCGTCGTCGCGGATCCAGCCCACGCCGCGGTTGCCGAGCGGCACGAAGAAGCCGAAGTCGACGTACCCATTCCAGGACAGCGGCGACACCGCCTTCTCGCGCATCTCCTCTGATTCGCGCAGCCGATCGTTCAGCTCGGCCATCCGGTCTTCCAGCGTCTGGATCCGATCGGGCGGCGGAGCGGGTTCGTCGCCGCCCGAATCCGGCAGCGACGGCGCGGTGGACCGTTCCTCTTGCGCCAGCGCGGGGGCGGCGGCGAGCATCGCCAGCGCCGACAATGTCGACAGCGTCGAACGGACGGCGGCGCAACCGCGCCGCTGTCTGCCGAGTTTGGGGAATGGTGTGTCGGCGTTCATCAACCCTCCTCAGGTGGACGATCTGTTGCGTTGCGTTCGTCGGCGATCCGGAAGACCTCGAGCATCACGTTCTGCAGATCGAAGGAGATCGCGGGCAGCCCCCTGTCGCCCGCGGGATGAAAGGAGAAGGCGCCCTCGCTCCAGGTCAGCATTTCGCTGAGCGCATCGAGGACCTGCTGAAACACCGCCTTTGTCAGCGCGGCGCGATCCGCGGGCCGCTCGCGCAGCAGAACGGCGCCGAGCGTGTCGGCGCTCTCGCCGCCGTCCATCCGCTGGCGGGCCAGCGCCGCGTCCAGCGCGGCGGCGGTGATGATCCCGCGCGCGATCAACGCTTCGCCCAGGCGGCGGACGCCGGGGGCGGTCGCGCTGGTCACCTGACCGCGAACGATGCGCACGATCGCGGCGCCGCGGCGGGACGCCACCACCAGCGAGCCGGTTTTCTTCTGGAGGCGGAGGAACTCGAGCACCTCGGGCAACGCGAACGTCTTGATGTCGCCGCCGAAGCGCGGCGACGCGACGGTCGAGTCGATGGGGGCGGTCCGGACGAGGAGCGCTTGCAGCGCCTCGCGAATGCCGGCGTCGTCGGGCTCGAGCGCGGCGGCCCGAAGCAGCGCGCTGCGAGCGTCATCCAGCTCGCCGAGCGCCGACAGCGCCAGGCCGAGGTTGTAAGGAGCGACGGCCTGATCGGGCGCCAGCTGCTCCGTCGTCCGGAAGGCTTCCGCGGCCTCGTGCCAGCGCTGGATCCTCTGATAGGCGAGGCCGAGACCGCAGTAGGCCTGCGCCGAATCGGGGTCGAGGCGCAGCACCTCGGAGAAGCTGGCGATCGCATCCTCGATGCGATCGGCGGCGAGCAACGCGTTGGCGAGATCGGCCTGCGGACTGCTCAGGTCGGGACTGTTCTTCGCGACGTGTGTCAGCGCCGCGATCGCCTCGGCGTGTTGACCGTCGGCGGACAACGCGATCCCGAGGCTGGTCAGCGCGTCGAGATCGCGCCCACCTGTCGCCTCAACGACCCGACGTAAGCAGGTTATCGCACCTGCAGCATCGCCCGCCTGCTCGAGCAACGCCGCGAGCCGCTGGTTCGCGTAGGAATGGTTCGGCTCATTACTGAGGATGGCCGCCCAGTGGCTCGCGGCCTCCTCATGTAGTCCAAGTTGTTCGTTGGCTGACGCTGCGAGAGCGTGGAGATCACCGTTGCGTGGATGTTCCCGCAGCGCTTGAGTCGCGACGAGCATCGTTCCGTGGCTGTTGCCGGACTCCAGAAACAATCGAGCGAGCTCGATGCGCGCCTCGACGCGGCGAGGGAAACGCTCGATTGCGCGCCGCAGGACGTGCTCTGCGTCCGCGCGAAAGCCCGCGAACGCGAGCTCGGCCGCGACGTCAACCATGGTTTCGAAACTGTCCGCGCCGTATTTCAGTGATTGCAGTAATGCGCGGCGCCCGTTCTCCAATTCACCGCGATCGAGCGCTGCAACGGCTTGTGCGCGAGTCGCTTCGCGATCGGCGGCGCCGATTCGCCCGCGCTGCTTGATCCGATTCAAGGTGTCGCGAAGCACGCGACGTCTGGTCTCGACGGAAACGAGTGCGTCTTGAGCGATCGCGCCCGTCGAAGATCGCAAAAAGCGTTGGTTTCTTTTTATCGTTCAACGAACCGTACGCTGATTAACGAGTGCGGACGCGATCTGTATTTCATCTGACGGAATGATCGTTGTGCGAGGAGAGTCCTCCCCAGTCGTTGCCGTCGCTACAACACGCGCAGAAATTGAAAGGAGCAAAACGTACGCGTTGTTCGGTCTAAACCAACACGCGTATAGTGACGACAGAGTCTCCGCGTGATCGAGCGACGACATACGGTGGACTCTGAGCAAGGGTCTGCGCGCGTGGGAGAAACGTTCGGCCGGTACCAGCTCCTCGGCTTGCTGGGTCAGGGCGGAATGGGCCGGCTGTACATCGCGGAGCGCCGCGGGATTCAGGGGTTCGTGAAGATCGTCGCGCTCAAGCGAATCCAGCCGCACCTCGCCGACAGCAAACAATTGCGCGAGATGTTCCTCAATGAAGCGCGGATAGCGGCGCGCCTGGAACACCCGAACATCGTCGCGACGTACGAGCTGGGCGAGGTCGACGGCAACTACTTCATCAGCATGGAGTACCTGCCGGGCGAGGATCTCTCGGCGATCATCGCGGGCTGTCAGGACAGCCGCATGCCGATCGAGATCGCCGCGGCGCTGACACAGCAAGCGGCGCAGGGCCTGCACTACGCGCACGAGGCGCGCGACGGTCACGGGAAGCCGATCGGGCTCGTCCACCGCGACGTCAGCCCACGCAACATCTTCGTCACCTATCACGGCGTCGTGAAGCTGCTCGACTTCGGCGTCGTGCGCGGCCCGGAGAAGCAGAAGAGCATCCCCGGCGTCTTCAAGGGCAAGTACGGCTACTGCGCGCCGGAGCAGATCGAGGGCGGCGCGATCGATCGCCGCACGGACGTGTTCTGCCTGGGCATCGCGCTGTGGGAATGCCTGACGGGCGCGCGCCTTTTCGACGCCAGCACCGACGCCGCGACGATCGATGCGGTCCGATCGCGTCCGATCGAGCCGCCGAGCGCGCTGCGCGCCGAGATCCCGGCCGAGATGGACGCGATCACGATGCGCGCGCTCGCGCGCGATCCGGAGCGCCGCTTTCGCACCGCCCAGGATCTGTCCGAGGAGCTGGATCGCTACCAGGTCGCGCACGACAGCCGGCCGACGAGCAAGAACGTCGGGCGCTGGATGGAGACGATCTTCGGGGCCGAGCGCGCGACGTTGAAGAAGGCGATCAGCCAGGGCGGCGAGATCGAAGGGACCCTCGAGCGCTTGTTCGCCCTCCATGCGATCCGGCCCACGTCGGGCGAGCGGACGAGCACCGGCTCCGGCAGCAGCGGGGGGGCCGAAGCGCGCAAGACGGGATCGTCGGGCGGCCCGGCGCGGAGCGCGCAGCCGCGCGCGCTCTGGTCGACGAGCTTCGGCAGCAACCCGTCGGGCAACCGGCGATCGTCGTCGGGGCAGGCGTTCGACGTGGGGCGCTCGTCGAGCGGGCGGGCCGCGCTGCCCACGCCCGCGAGCCCGGCGCGCGCCGCCGCGGCTGCCGCGCTGCGCGCGTCGGGCGGCAGCGGCGAACCCCTGTCATCGGATCGGAAGCGGCCGACGGCGATGATCGCGCTCGGTGTCGGCCTGCTGCTGGGAGGAATCGGGGCGGTCGCGGCGGTCACGCTGCGGGGTGAGCGCTCGTTCTCGGAGACGCCGGCGCCGCGCGCGGCGCGCGCGACAGCGTCGCTGGAGATCCGCAGTCAGCCGCCCGGCGCTCACGTGTTCGTCGACGGGACGCCGAGCGGTCTGCGCACGCCGACCGTGCTGACCGGTCTGTCGGTGGGCAGCCGCGTACAGGTCCGGCTGGACAAGCCCGGCTACGAACCGGCCAGCGAGCAGGTGACGCTGGCCGACGGGCAGGCGCGGTTCATTTCCTTGACGCTGCGAGAGTCTCCGGCCGCGCAACGCACCGGAGATGAAGACAAGCAAGGGAGCCATCAACAATGACGAGGACCCGTTTCGAGGTCGTACCCCCGCCGATGACGAGTCCCGGCATCGCGCCCGGACCGGCGCCCACGTCGGGGCTCGGGGCGATCGTGGCGGGGCTGATCGTGGTCGCGCTGCTCGCCGGGGCGTCGTTGATGGCCGACCGCCAACTGCGCCAGTTCCTGTCGGCGCTGGATGACCAGCGGCTGGGGCAGGCGGACGCGTCGCTGACGCAGCTGCTGGCGCGGCAGCGCGAACAGCTGGTGGCGGAAGTGAAGGTCCTCGCCGACGACAACCGCATCCGCGCGACAGTGCTCGCGCCGAAGTTCGACGAGGCGACCGTGCAGGACATCCTGGAGGATCTGAGAAAGTCTTCGGGCGCCTCGC
>DATMZL010000784.1:0-2119 GCA_035607075.1 Polyangia bacterium | reverse complement strand
CGAGCACGTCATCGATCAGCTGGAACGCGGTGCCGACGTGCATGCCGTAGGCCGCGAGGCGTTCCTCGACCGGCGAGCGCGCGACGACGCCGCCCAGCCGCGCCGCCGCCTCGAACAGCTTCGCCGTCTTGCGGCGGATGACGTCCAGGTAGCGCGCCTCGTCGACCTCGGGATCGTGGCTGCCCATGAGCTGCATCACCTCGCCCGCGGCGATGGTGTTGGTGGCCTCCGCCAGCACGCTCATGACGCGCATGTCGGAGACCTCGACCATCATCTGGAAGGCGCGCGAATAGAGGAAATCGCCGACCAGCACCGCCGCGGCGTTGCCGAACGAGGCGTTGGCGGTGTCGCGACCGCGGCGCAGCGCCGACTCGTCGACCACGTCGTCGTGCAGCAGCGTGGCGGTGTGGATGAATTCGACCACCGCCGCGAGCTCGTGCAGCAGGCGCTTCTCGCCGGCGTAGCCCGCGGCGCCCGAGGCGAGGAGCAGCACCGCCGGGCGCAGGCGCTTGCCGCCCGAGGCGACGATGTATTGCGCCACCTCGCGCACCAGCGGGACATCGGATTCCAGGCGGGCGCCGATGACTTGATCGACTTTCCGCATGTCGTCCGCTATGGGGGCCAACATGGACACGAAACTCATGATTCCGTTATAATTCCGCCCCTTTTCAGGGGTTCAAGGCAGCCAATGTACGCAGTCATCAAGTCCGGCGGCAAGCAGTATCGCGTCGCCTCCGGCGAAAAAGTTCGCGTCGAGCTCATCACCGCCGAAGTCGGCGCGTCGGTGTCGTTCGACGAAGTGGTCCTGGTCGGCGCCGGCGACGGCGTCAAGGTCGGCACGCCGCTCGTTTCCGGCGCCAAGGTCAAGGCGACCGTGCTCGCGCACGGCCGCGGCGACAAGGTGAAGATCTTCAAGCTTCGCCGCCGCAAGCACTATCAGAAGACGCAGGGCCATCGGCAGTCGTACACCGAGGTCCGGGTCGACGACATCGTTCAGGGATAAGCCATGGCACACAAGAAAGCGGGAGGCAGCTCCCGCAACGGCCGCGATTCCAAGGCGAAGCGCCTGGGCGTCAAGGTCTACGGCGGCGAGACGGTCAACGCCGGACAGATTCTGGTTCGCCAGCGCGGCACGGTGGTGCACGCCGGCAGCAACGTCGGCATCGGCCGCGATCACACGCTGTACGCGCGGGTCGACGGCCAGGTCGAGTACAAGCGCCGCGGCGAGAACGGCAACAACACGGTGAGCGTGATCACGGAGAAAGCTCCGGCGTAGCCGGTACCTACTACATGAAAGCCCTATCGTGACCCGATAGGGCTTTTTTATTTATGAAGTTCATCGACGAAGCGAAGATCGAGGTCCACGCCGGCAAGGGAGGCGACGGCTCGGCGAGCTTTCGCCGCGAGAAATACATCCGCTACGGCGGCCCGAACGGCGGCGACGGCGGCCGCGGCGGCAACGTCTGGGCGCGAGCCGATCGCAACATCAACACCCTCATCGACTACCGCTTCGCGCGCATCCACCGCGCCAAGAACGGCGACAAGGGAGCGGGCGCCGACTGCAACGGCGCGGCCGGCGAGGACATCGAGCTGCGCGTGCCGGTCGGCACGCTGGTGCGCGACGAGGAAACCGGCGGGCTGATCGCCGACCTCGCCGCCGACGGCCAGAAGGCGCTGCTCGCGCGCGGCGGCGACGGCGGCCTCGGCAACCTGCACTTCAAGTCGAGCATCAACCGCGCGCCGCGGCAATTCACGCGCGGCGAGCCGGGCGAGTCGCGCAACCTGACGCTGGAGCTGCGCGTGCTCGCCGACGTCGGCCTGCTCGGCCTGCCGAACGCCGGCAAGTCGAGCCTGATCCGCGCCGTGTCGAGCGCGCGGCCGAAGGTCGCGGACTACCCCTTCACGACCCTCAATCCCTCGCTCGGCGTGGCGCGCGTCGGCGACGCGAGCTTCGTCGTCGCCGACATCCCGGGGCTGATCGAGGGCGCCTCGCAGGGTGCCGGCCTCGGCCATCAGTTCCTGCGCCACCTCGCGCGTACGAGCATCCTGCTCCACCTCGTCGACATCACGCTGGATGACGTGGCGGGCGACGCCCGGACGATCGCCACCGAGTTGAAGG
>DATMZL010000727.1:0-5026 GCA_035607075.1 Polyangia bacterium | reverse complement strand
TCGAGCTCGCGGTCGAGAACCTGGCCACGCGCCCGAAGCTGGCGGAGGGGCGGCCCACGACGATCAGCGGGCGCGCCAAGCTGGGGCGCAGCGGCGACGTGACGCTGTTCGCCTCCGCCGATCCGTTCGCGAGCAAGCTGACGTTCGCGGGTGAAGCGGCGGTTAAGGGTTGGAAGGTGGCCGAGCTGTTCGATCTCGTCGAACCGGCGACGGGCCTGCAGACGCCGGTCGGTACGCTCGATCTGTTCGCAGAGTTCAAGGCGGCGGCGGGCGCGATCTCGGGCGGCGTCAAGCCGGTGCTCAAGAACGTCGAGGTGCGCCCGACCGAAGATGATCTGGGGAACAAGTTGAAGGCCTTGATCGCGGACGAAGGACTGCACCTGTTCTCGGATCGCGTTCCCGAACGCAACGCGGTCGCGACCGTCGTCCCGATCAAGGGACGGCTGGACAAGCCCGACGTGCAGCTCTGGCCGACGGTCCTCGGCGTCGTTCGCAACGCTTTCGTCCAGGGCATCTCGTCGGGCTTCACGCACTTGCCGCCGCGAACGGCGGAGAAACCGCAGGGGAAGGTGGCGCAGATCAAGGACGCCTTGAAGAAGGACAAAGGTCCGCCGAAGGCACAGCCCACCGAGGCGGAACAGCGGAACGCGAAGGAAGGCGGGAAGCCTTGAAGCTGGCGAAGATCGCGATCGTCGTGGGCGCGCTCGCGACCGGTTGCTCGCACACGAAGACGACGGACGAGGGCGTCCGGAAGCCCGAGGAACAGAAGGAAGAAAAGAAGGAGGAGCCGGCCGCGAAGCCGCGCGCTGGTTCCAGCCACACGGACGCCGATCGGAACGGGATCCCCCTGGCCACCGCGCCCGCGGGTTTGCTCGCGCCTGGCGCCGAAGAAAAGATCCGTGACCGGCTCGTCGCGGAGGGCTTCCTGGCGGACGACGCGAAGCGTTCCGACGCCGCGATGAGCGAAGGCTTGCGGCGTTTCCAGCGCGCGCGCGATCTGCCCGCGACCGGCGTCCCCGACGACAAGACCGTCAAAGATCTCGGCCTCGATCCCGGCGAGATCTTCCGCCACGGGCCCGTCAAAGACTGAACACCTGGCGAAACGCTGACGGCCGGCGTGACCGCAACCCCAGAATTTGCGGGCCCTTCACGGTTGGGGCGAGAATTGCACCACAGGGGCGGTCATGAAGACGAACACTTTTCTGACGGGTTCTGTCCTGGCGGTGGCTGTCCTCGGGTGCGGCGGGGTCAGCGGCATTCCCATCGAGAAGACGGCGACCGACTTCGCGCACGTCATCTGCGACGCGGCCTACAAGTGCTGCACGCCGGAGACGTTGATGGGCAACGATGCGGCGGGCATGTCCGAGCCGGAGTGCGAGATGAAGACGGCGCAGAACTTCCGCAACCAGCTGCAGAACATGCAGAACTCGGAGAACGCGGGCCGATCGAAGTACAACCAGATGCAGGTCGACAGGTGCCTCGAGGCTCTCCGCGCCGCCCAATGTTCGACGCTGACTTCGATCCGCACCATCTCGGGCATTCCCGAATGTGACTCGACGTTCGCGACGCCTCTGGTCGCAGTCGGGGGCACCTGCCAGAACGCCTTCGAGTGTATCGACAGCGTTTGCGTCGACGGGAAGTGTGGCGCCGGCGCGACCGTTAATCAGTCCTGCGCCGGCGGCGCGGTCTGCGGTCAGAACCTGTTTTGCGATCCGCGCGACGGCAACAACGCCACCGACGACGTCTGCGTGGTGGAGCAGGAGATCGGCGGCGCGTGCGTCGACAACTTCGATTGCAAGAGCCGCCTCTGCTCAGGCGGGACCTGCATGCAGCCGGCGGCCCAGTGCTTCTACGGCGGCGGCTGCGCGGCGGCTGGCGGCCGGCCCAGCGTCGCGGCGCTGCTGCTGATGGGCCTGTTCGTCGGGGTCGCCCTTTCCCGCACCCGCAAGACAACGCGCTAGATGACCCACGTCCCGGAGGCGGGGCCCCAGGGAATCGCGATGCGCCCGAACGAACCGGCGTCGAACCAGATCGTTCCTTCCAGCTGGTAGGGGATCGCGAAGCTCGGCGCGCGTCCCTGTTTCAGTTCGTCGACGGATTGTTCGGCGAGCTGCCGCATCACGCGCAGGATCTGCGCCGGCGACAGCGAGAAGCGGGCGACGATCTCCAGCTCGCTGGACGCCGCGATCGTCGGCGCGGTGAACGACGGCGGCTGGCCCGCTGCGGCCGCGAGTCCGTTCGCCGCCAGCAACCCGACCGCCGCGTTCGCGAAATCCGACAGCGACCGGACGTCGCGCGAGGACGCCTGACAGGCGTTCGGATCGGGCGGGCCGCAGGTGCCGGGGCCGCTCGGGCACAGCTGAAAGCAGGTCGCGCCCGTCTGCTGGTTCGTCGCGCCCGGGTAGACCGTGACGGCGGCGAGCATGGTTGCGAGCGGCAGCGGGATCTCGTTCGGGTTGCCGATCTTGAGGCGCGCGTCGAACGCGATCGCCATCGAATCGGGCGACGGGCGCCCGCCGAACAGCCCCTGACAGAGCAGCGTCGCGCCCCCGAACGGAACCGGCACGACGTCGGGGCAGTAATAGGCGGCGAGCTGCTGCCGCGACGGTGCGCTCACCAGCGTGGCGCCGGTGAATACGACCGTCGGCGGCTTGATGGCGGGGCTGTTGATCCCGAGGTTCTGCAGCGGCACGCACGCCGCGGCTCCGACGCCGAAGACGATGACAACGCTTAGCGATCGCACCGCCGCCAGATTACCCGAGATCCGGACGAGTTCAGAGGCGCGAGGCGTAGTCGATCTTCATCTGGTCGTAGAACGAGATGTCGGGCTGCGTGGTGTACGTGCTTCCCGACCGGCGGAACAGATCGTGGCCGGGATTGTTCCACGCGCCTTGCGTGGTCGGCTCCCAGTTGAACGTGCCCATGCCCCGGTTGTTGGGGAGGTTCCACATGATGTCGTTGGCGGCGCGCTGCTCGGGACCGTACTCGGCGATCATGAACTTCATGTTCGGGAACATGCTGGCGAGCATGGTGAACGTGTTCATCCACGCCGACGGTTGGCCCTGGTACGCCGTGTAGCAGGACTCGCCGAACACGTCGAACGCCACGCCCTGGGTGGTCGCGTTCATGATGAAGCTGCGGCTCGAGTTCAGATCGTTGCCGCGATCGATGTGCATCGCGATCAGGATCGTCGGGTCGACCTCGCGGACGCCGGCGACGCCTGCCTTCAGCAGCATGCCCAGGTTCGTCCAGTTCGAGATGCTGCCGGTGACGGGGTTGTTCATCCCGGAGATCGGCGACCCGCTGCTGTTGCAGCGGTGAATCAGCATGCCGGGCGTGATCTCGTTGCCGATCTGGACCATGTCGGGGCGCGCGCCGCCCGCGACGAGCTTCTGGATCGAATCCTTCGTGTAGTCGTGCACCAGCGTCGAGAGCTCGGCGATCGTGGTGGCGCTGTACCAGGGGACCGGAACGCACTGCTTGCCCGGGTCGGCCCAGTTGTCGCTGTAGTGGAAGTCGACCAGCAGGCCCATGCCGGCGTCCTTGATCTGCTTGCCGAAGTCGACGGTGTGCGTGATGTCGTCGTAGCCGTTGTTCTTGTCGTAGCCGTCGGAGGCCTTCGGATCGACGAACGTCCGCAGGCGGATGTAGTTGAAGCCGTGCGACTTCATGAGCGTCAGTAGATTCCCGCGCGTCGCGACCGGCTGCGGCTCCTGATCGGTGACGTCGGCGCCGATGAAGAAGCTGAAGGGCAGGGTGTTGACGCCCGTGCCCGTGGTTCCTGCGGCGCCCATCGTGCCGGCCGTGCCGGTGGTGCCGCCGCGGCCCGCGGCGCCGGTGGTGCCGCCGCGCCCGGCGGCGCCCGTCGTGCCGGCCGCGCCGGTGGTGCCGCCGCGGCCCGCGGCGCCGGTGGTGCCGCCGCGCCCGGCGGTGCCGGTCGTGCCGGCGCCGCTGCCGGCCGAACCTGTCGTGCCTGCCGTCCCGCCACCGGTGCCGGCGCCGCCGCTGGTTCCCGCGGTGCCTGTCGCATTCGTGCCGGCCGTTCCCGTCGTGCCCGCGACCGATCCGCCGGCCCCCGTGCCGTCCGTGCCGGCTTCTCCGGTCGTGCCCGCGCCGCCGCTGCTGCCCGCGTTGCCGCTGGTTCCCGCGCCGCCGTTGCTGCCGGCGGTGCCCGTTCCGTTCGTGCCGGTTTCGTTGCCCGCGCATCCTCCGAGCGCGACAGCCAGCGCGATGATCTTGATCCGCTTCATGTTCATCTTCATTTGCGTCTGCATCACGGGCTCGCTTTCAGAGTCGGCTCGCGTAGTCGACCTTCATCTGGTCGTAGATGGGCATGTCGGCGCCGGCGGTCCACGTGCTGCCCGAACGCGTCCACAGCGTGCTCGGCTGCCAGTTGAACGTTCCGAGCCCGCGCTGGCCGGCCATGTTCCACATGACGTCGTTGGCGGCGCGCTGCATCCCGCTGTACTCGGCGATCATGAACTTGAGGTTGGGGAACTGCGTCGCCAGGGACGTGAACGTCGACGTCCAGTCGGACGGCGCGCCTTGCGTTCCCGAGTAGCAGGACTCGCCGAAGACGTCGAAGGCGACGCCGCGGCTCATCGCGTTCATGATGAACTGCCGGCTGGAGGCGAGGTCGTTGCCGCGGTCGAGGTGCAAGGCGATCAAGATGTTGGTGTCGACATCCTTGACGCCCTTCACGCCCGCCGACAGCAACAGGCCCAGATTGGCCCAGCCGCCGGCGGGTGGACCGCCCGCTGGCGGCGCGCCGCCGTCGGTCGACGAATACAGGTAGATGGCGCCGTTGACCGCGTTGTAGCCGGCGGTGCCGGCCAGCGGGTGCCCGGCGCTGTCGCACTTGTGGATCAGGATGCCGGGCGTGCTCTCGTTGCCGATCTGCACCATGTCGGGGCGGGCGCCGCCCGTGATCAACTTCGTGATCGCGTCCTTCGTATAGTCGTGAACGGCGGTCGCCATGTCGGCGATCGTCGTGTACGTCTGCCACGCAACCGGAACGCACTGCTTG
>DATMZL010000880.1:0-2812 GCA_035607075.1 Polyangia bacterium | reverse complement strand
CTCGTGCTCGACGCGCGCGATGTCGCCCGCGGTCGCCTTGATGGCGAGCCCGCGCGGCAGCAAGTAGTTGCGCGCGTATCCCGGTTTGACGTTGACCACCTCACCCGACTTGCCGAGGTTGTCCATGTCGTCCCTCAAGATGACCTGCATGGCTAGGCTCCCGTCACCGCGAACGGCATCAGAGCGATCATCCGCGCGCGGTTGACCGCCGTCGAGATCTCGCGCTGGTGCTTCGCGCAGTTGCCGGTCAGCCGCCGCGGCACAAGCTTGCCGCGATCGGTGATGAAGTACTTCAAGAGCGACGCGTCCTTGTAGTCGATCTTGATCGTCTCATCCGCGCAGAACTTGCACTGCTTGCGGCGTCCAACCGGCCGCTTCTTGTCGCGGTCTCCGCGGTCGCCCTTCACGTCTGCTGCTGCATCGGCCGTCATGACTAATCCTTCTTTCCTCGGCCGCGCGACGGCTCATCGACGCCGCCGAACACCGCTTCCTCGAAGTCGAACGCGCCCTCTTCCTCGTCGAACGGCGAGCGGGCGCTGGCCTGACCCGTCGCGATCTCTTCCTCGTCCGGACCGGGCGTCGCCGCCTTGGTGAACGCCTCCTCGGTGAACTCCGAGGTGCGCGCGGCCGGGTCGACGTTCTCGGCGATCTTGACCGAGTAGTACCGGATGACCGAGTCGGTCAGGCGCAGGTTGCGCTCGACTTCCTCGAGCAGCCCGGCCGTGCCGAGGTACGAGAAGAAGAGGTAGATGCCCTTGAGCTGCTTCTTCACCTCGTAGGCGAGCTTGCGCTTGCCCCAGTTGTCGATCTTGAGCAGCGTGCCGCCGCCCGATTCGATCACGCCGCGCACCTTCTGGTTCACCTGCGCGATCACGTCGCTGGTGCTGTCCGGGCGCAGGATGTAGATGGTCTCGTACTCGCGCTTGCGGCCGGCCATGTCGCGGGCCGAGCCGAGGCGTTGCTGCTTTGAGCCGGCGGTGATCGGCGTCGGCGCTTGCGGCGCCGAGGCCCCGCGCGGGGGTTCGGTTCCTGTCGTGCTCATGTTGTCTCCCTTTGGACGTTCAGGCCCGTGTCGCCACGGACAAGGAGGTACTTCGTGAAGGGCGGGTCTTTACCACGACTCGGCCCCGCTGTCTCCCCTACTTTTTGGCTTACTTTTGGGCCTTGCCGTTGAACCGGTTCATCGCGGCGTTCAGGCCGTCGCCGACGACCGCCTCGACGGCGTCGGCGGCCCGGCCGACCAGGTCGGCCAGCACGGCCGCCTCGGCGCGCGAGAAGTCCGACAGCACATAGTCGGAGGGGTCGCGGCCCGGGGCCGGGCGTCCGATGCCGACGCGGACCCGGGCGAACCCCGGGTCACCCAGCGCCGAGATGATCGACTTGACGCCGTTGTGACCGCCCGGACCGCCGCCGGCGCCCAGCTTCATCCGGTCGAAAGGGACGTCCAGCTCGTCGTGCACCACCACTGTCTCGGCGAGCCCGATCTTCCAGAAGGCGGCGACGCGCGCCACCGCCTGGCCGCTGACATTCATGTACTCCTGCGGCTTGCAGAGCAGGAGGCGGTTGCCACGGATCGTCGCTTCCAGCAGCTCGGCGCCGAACTTCTCGCGCGGCGCGCCGGCGCGTCCGCGGCGCGCCAGCTCGTCGACGACCATGAAGCCGACGTTGTGCCGGTTGTCCGCGTACTGCGGCCCCGGATTTCCCAGCCCGACCACGAGGTGCATCGCACCCGACACTTACCACACGATTGAAACCCGCTCCGTCGCCACGGATGATGCGCCCATGTCGGAACGGTTCGTTCGCGGATGGAAGGTGGCGCCGCGAAAGCTCGAAGCCCTCGTGGGGTCGAAACGGTTGACGGCGCGCGAGGTCCTCGCGAGCAAGGCGAACGCGCGGTGCAAGCGCGAGGTCCTGATGACGCTGGGCGACGGCGACGAGAAGGCGGGGCGACGGGCGGCGGAGTCCGCGCTCGGCGAGATCTTCAGCGGCGGCCTCGATCCCGAGCGCGACTACGAATACGCGCGCGTGACCGAGCTGCTGCTCAACCACGTGGCGCGCCCGCTGGCGATCAGGTACGCGACGGGCTGGAGCGAGCCGCAGGACCAGATCCTGCTGCAGCTGACGTATCACGTGCCCAACGACAGCCCCGGTCGGTGGAACCCGCTGCTCGGCGCGGGCAAGCTCCCGCTGCTCGCGAAGTCGTGGGCCGCCGCCAACGTGCAGTTCCCGTGGCCCAAGCGGCGAAAAGCGAGAGCGCCGTGGCCCGTGTGGACGCTATGGGAAGGCGCCGAGCTCGCGAAGCTGACCGGCGAATTGCACGGCGTCACGACGGAGCGGCTCGCTCGCGTGCCCGCCAAGCTGCTGGCCGACAACGACGCAGACGTGGCCGACTGTCGCGCCGAGCTCGCCGCGGGTCTCGATCGGCTCCGCGCGTGGCTCGAAACCGCCCGCGCACCGGAAAAGAAAGAAGGCGTCGCCTGGGCCAAGACAGGCAACGCCCTGATGCTGCTGATGGACGGGGATCAGTAGGTCGCGACGCGGAGCGAGTCTTTCTTCGCCTCGCCCCCGAAGGGGGAGAGCCCGACGAGCCGAACGCTCGTCGGGTGAGGGGGCCGCGGTGATGACGGACCCCTCACCCTAACCCCGCTTCGCGGGGCGAGGGGATCGGATCGGGGTCCGAGGCCTCGCTCCTGGCTACTTCTTCTTCTCTTCCTTCTTGCCGCCCGCTGCCGGGGCCGCGCCAGCCGCTGCCGGGGCCGCGCCCGCCGCGCCCGCCGCCGGGGCCGCGCCTTCGGCCGGGACCGCGCCCTCG
>DATMZL010000962.1:0-4934 GCA_035607075.1 Polyangia bacterium | reverse complement strand
CTCGGGCCGGAGGCCCGATTCGATCTGAAGCGGCCCTTGCTGCCCGATTCGCTGGCCAACGTCACGAAGCTCTCGTGCCTGAACGATGCCGAGCGGCTCACGCTGAACCAGATCCGCGGCCACGCCTACCTTTACCTGTTCAGCTTCGTCGAGGAATACATCATCGCGACCGCGGTCCGGCATTCGAGCGCGGAGGTGTTCGGTGATCACACCGCCCTGCGCGCGCTGCTGCGCTTCGCGGAGGAGGAGGTCAAGCACCAGGAGATGTTCCGCCGCGCCTGTCGCCTCTTCATCGACAGCTTTGGCCATCCGTGCGACGTCCTGCCGAATCCGCAAGCTGTCGCCGAGGTGATCCTGAGCCACAAGCCGATGGCGGTGCTCCTCATCACCTTGCACCTCGAGATCATGACGCAGCAGCATTTCGTCGAGAGCTTCCGGCGGGGCGCCGCCGACGAGCTCGATCCGTTGTTCCGGGACATGCTGCGGCATCACTGGATGGAGGAGTCGCAACACGCGAAGATCGACATCCTCGAGCTCCACAAGCTGACCGCGGACGCCACCCCGGAGCTGCGCGAGCAGTCGATCGACGACTACATCAAGATCGTGGGCGCGCTCGACGGGCTGCTCTGCCAACAAGCGAAGAACGACATCGCCACGCTGGGCAGGGTCCTCGGCCGCACGTTCACCGACGCGGAGAACAAGGAGCTGTTCGACGCGCAGGCCGACGCCTATCGGCGGACCTTCGTCGGGCTGGGGATCTCCAGCCCCACGTTCGTCGCCGAGGTCGAACGGCTGTCTCCGGCCGGCGCCGGGCGCGTGGCCGCGGTCGCAAAGCAGTTTCCCGTCTGAGCACGGAGAGGGAAGTAAGTAGTGCCAGCTCCGACGGTGACCTCTTTGCAATTCGTCAATCAGTTCCTCGAGCGCATGAGCGCCAGCCTCGGCCCCGACCGGGCGCGCTCATGCATCGACGAGACAATGACCGCGACGGGGCTTCGACAGCTCCGCACGCCGGACGACGTCGTCCTTTTCGCCAGCAACCTGATGCAGCGGGGTGGTTTCTTCGAGGTGATGGGCGGCGCGCTCCGCGTGCAGGCGATCTTGCGCGGCGCCAGCGACGTGGGTCCTCGCCCCAAACCGAAAGCGGCGGCGGGCGGGAAGTTCTAGCTGCTCCCGCGCGAAGCGCGGGTGTGCAGCTATTTCTGAGATTTGCTCAGCTGCACCCGCGCGAAGCGCGGGTGTGCAGCTATTTCTGAGATTTGCTCAGCTGCTCCCGCGCGGCTATTTCTCCTTCATCGCAGTCGACGACTCCTCGAACATCCGATTGGCTGCTTCGATGGCGGCGTTGTCGTTCGAACGCAGGCCATCGATCAGCATTCGCGCAGCCTGGCGGTGCGTGTCGAGGAACCCCAGCGCCGCGTCCGCACGTTTCTGCGTGGCGCGCGCCAGGCCATCGCGATGATCGCGGATTCGCTTGGTGCTCTCTTCGAGTTTGGGGACGAGCTCACCCTCGACGAAAGAGGCGAGCTGTTCCGGCGGGGCCCCTTGCGTCCCGAGCGCGGTCAAGCGCTCGCCGACCAGGCGTTCCGTTCGGCCGAGACGCATCAGCTCCTCGCCCAAGCTGAAGGCTCGGGGCGTGACCGCGCAGATTCCGGCGAGTAAGACCGCCGCAGTCACGCCCGTCGCCAGCGCGCGCGACGTTTGTCGCACCCGCGCCTCGCGCGTCAGACCGCGAACGAGGGGAAGCCCGATCAGAAAGCCGCCTGCGAGACCACCGACGTGCGCCGCCATGTCGATCCCCGATTGGGTTGCACCATAGAGCACGTTGTACCCCACGAATCCGAGCGCGCTGCGCACGAGGCCGGACAACACGGCCGTCGACAGCGCGCCTCGCTGGCGCAGCAGGAAGGCGCCCAGCATTCCGTAGACGCCGAAGATGGCGCCTGAGGCGCCCGCTGACACGATGTCCGGATGCCACGCGACCGAGGCGACGCTGCCGGCCAGGCCCGCGACGAGGTACGCGACGGCGAACGAGACCGAACCAAACATCCGTTCCACCGTCGGCCCCGCCGTCCACAGCACCCACATGTTCATGAGCAGGTGCACGACGCCGATGTGGATGAACGTCGAGCTCAGGAGCCGCCACCAGCCGCCGTCGGTCGTGAGCGGACCGAAATTTGCGCCGTACGGAAGGATGTCGGCGGGCGTCGGCGCGAGGAGCGGCACGCCGCGAACCGCCATCAGCACGAAGAAGGCGACGTTGATTCCCACAAGGACCGGCGTCACCGGCGCGCGCGGCGAGAGCTCGCGCAACATCGTCTGGAACCTCGCCTGTTCCTCCTTCGACGCTGCCGCCTTCGCGTCGGGGGATTCGGCTTCGGGTGAAACGCCTAGGGTCACGTCCGGATGGTACGCGATCCAGATTCTGGGATGCACGGTCGGCGGCGCGCCTCGCAACGCGATCGGTCGGCGGTAAGTCTGGTGATTGGTTTCGCTCTCGATGTAGTCTGCGCCCCGTGGCGGCCATGGGGCCAAGGGCGTGTTTGGGATGCGCGGACTTCTCTCTGTCGTAGCTGCGACTGCACAAGCGGGCGACGTGGCGGCGCCGGCGCGGCGCAATCGTCCGCGCCGCGCGCTGATTGCTACGCTGGCCGTGTGCGTGGGGTACTTCGCGGGCGGCGCCATCGGGATGGGATTGCGGTTGGTGCCGGGCGGACCTTCCGAGATCTGGCTACCGCAGGGGATCGTGCTGGCGGCGTTGCTGACGGCGCCGGTCCGCCGCTGGTGGCTGTACACCCTGGCGCTGCTGCCGACCCACATGATCCTGACGGCCGTCTACAACGCGCACGTGCCGGACTCGATGATGTTCCTACAGTTCGTCGGCCAGATCGGGCAAGCCGCGATCGCCGCCGTGCTGCTGCGGCCGATTCTGGGTACGCCGCCGCAGCTCGACAGCTTGCGCCGCATGGGCATGTTCGTCTTCGGCGGAACGTTCCTGGTGCCGTGTGTCGTCCAGGCCGGCGTGGTCGGCGTGTACCTCGCCGGCGGCTTCGTTCACGAGTTCTGGGCGCCCTGGCAGCAACGCGTGCTGGCGCGGATGGCCGGTGCGGTCATCATCGCGGCGCCGATCCTTTACTTCGCAGCCGATGGTTTGGCGGCGATCCGGCGCCGGCAGCAGCAGCTCGCCGAGCTCGCGCTGCTGACGGGCTGTTTGATCGCCGCGATACCGATGCTTTTCGCGTGGAAGCCGGGCTATCCGTCTCATCAGTGGCTGATCATCGTGCCGTTGCCGCTCCTGTTGTGGTCGGCGGTTCGCTTCGGTCCCGGTGTGCTGGGGTTGCACCTGTTGCTTGTCCTGCTGGCAGCCCTGATGTGCACGAGAGCCCATCGGGGTCCGTTCGCCATCGGCTCGGTGGCCCAGATCATCATCGCGCTACAAGGGTTCTTCCTGTTCATCTCCATCCCGCTGATGCTGCTCGCGGCGCTGGTTTGGCAATACGCCCAGGCGGCGGCGAGCCTGCGCCGCAGCCAGGACGTGATCCAGCAGAGTGAGGAGCAGGTGCGGAACTTCGTGCGGCACGTCCCGGCGGCGGTCGCGATGTTCGACCGCGAAATGCGCTACCTCATGTACAGCCCGCGCTGGCTGACCGATTACCAGCTGGGCGATCAGAATCTGGTCGGCCGCAGTCACTACGACGTGTTCCCCGAGATCCCCGAGCGCTGGAAGGAAGTGCACCGTCGGTGCCTGGCGGGCGCGGTGGAGGGTCACGACGACGATGCGTTCGTGCGGCCCGACGGATCCACCCAGATGACCCGCTGGGAGGCGAGGCCGTGGCGGAACGCGCGCAACGAGATCGGCGGCATCGTCTTGTTCACCGAGGTGATCACCGAGCGAAAACGCGCGGAGGAGGATCGCCGGCAGCTGGTGGCGCAGGCGCGCGTGGCAGAGGCGCTGCGCGAGGTCGATCGCCGCAAGGACGAATTCCTGGCCATGCTGTCCCACGAGCTGCGCAACCCGCTGGCGCCGATCGCGATGGCCGTCGAGATCATGCGGATGCGCGAACCGGCCGACGATTCGATCGTGTGGGCGCGCGATGTCATCGCCCGGCAGACCGCGCAGCTCACGCGGCTGGTCGATGATCTGCTGGACGTCTCACGCATCACGCTCGGCAAGATCACCCTGAACCGGTCGGCGATGGACCTGCGTGCCATCGTCGCGCAGGCGGTCGAGGCCGCGCAGCCGGTGCTGAGCGCGCGTCTTCACCACCTGGCGATCGACGTGGCGGCGGAGCAGCTGCCGATCTGGGGAGACGGCGCGCGGTTGACACAGATCATCTCGAACCTGCTCAACAACGCGGCCCGGTTCACCGCCGACGGAGGCCACATCGCGCTGGCGGTGCGGCGAGAAGGCGCCGAGGCCGTCCTGTCCGTCAAGGACGACGGCGTCGGCATTCCGCCCGATATGCGCGAGCGGGTGTTCGACATGTTCACGCAGATCGAGTGGCCCACCCAGCGCAAGCAGGAGGGCTTGGGCATAGGGCTGGCGCTGGTCAAGCGGCTGGTCGAGATGCACGACGGCGTGATCGAGGCGCGCAGCGAAGGAGCGGGGCGCGGCAGCGAGCTTGTCGTGCGGCTGCCGATCGTCGACGGCGACCGCGCGATCGTGGACGGCGTGACGACCGGCGCGCCCGACGACGACGCGGGCGGACCGCGGCCGGAACGGATCCTCGTCGTCGACGACAACGTCGACGCGGCGGAGAGCCTGTCGCGCCTGCTCCGGCTGCAGGCTCACGAGGTGCGCGTCGTGTACGACGGCGTGGCGGCGCTGGCGGCCGCGCGCGACATGCAGCCCGACGTCGTGTTGCTCGACATCGGCCTGCCGAAGATGGACGGCCTCGAAGTGGCGAAGAGCCTGCGAGCGCACGGCGACGGCCCGC
>DATMZL010000010.1:0-5811 GCA_035607075.1 Polyangia bacterium | reverse complement strand
CGATCCGCCGCTCGTGCTCGGAACCTTCCCCGGCTGCCACGGCAACGCGCTTCGCTACTCCCTCAAGGAAGACGAAATCACCTATTCGGACTTGCTCCAGGATGTCGTCGTTCTTGACCGTGCGGGAAACGTGAAGTGGACTCTCGCGGGCAGGGTGAGCGGCGGAAACGGCGCCTGGGGCGGCAGGCAGCACGGTCACCAGCTCACCGACGACAGCCTGATCCTCTTCGCGAACGACGGCGCCGGGAGCGGTCAGGCTCAAGCCGTCGAGTTCGGACTGGACGGAAGCGTGAAAAGGAGGTTCGCGAGCAACGGCTCGGCCAGCAACTTTGGCGACGTGCAGCGCCTTGCCAACGGCAACACCGTCATCACCTATGGGACCTCGCTGCAGGAGGTCGACGCGAGCGATGCCCTCCTGCTCGAAGTGAAGGGGAGCGGCCTGTTCGGCTACGTGGAGTTCCGCGAGAGCTTGTACGGCCTCCCGCGCGACATCCAGCAATGAACCGCCTGGTTGGCTGCGACCGCGAACAGCATGTCCTGAAAACCTATCTATGTCGCGCGGATGGCGCCGGGTGATCCCATCGGCCTCTGGCGGGGATCAGCAGCAATACGAAAGGGCCCCCATGTCTTCACCAGCGCGGACCGAGTTCTCTAGGTTGACTGCTCCTCGGCTGGCCCTCGCCTTGGCGTTTGCGGCCGGGATCGGGTGCGCCGCAGGCAGTGGCGACGGCACGCCCGGGACCGGCGGGGGCGGCGGCACCGTCGGACAGGCGGGGACGACCGGAAATGCCGGTACGACGGGGCAAGCGGGAACGGGGCAAGCGGGTACCGGCCAGGCGGGGACGGGCGGCAGCGCATCCGGCGCAGCGGGCACGACCGGCACTGGCGGCAGCACGGGCATCGCGGGAACGACCGGTGCGGGCGGACGGGGCGGGTCGTCGACGGGTGGGGCTGGCCGTGGGGGAACGACCGGCGGCGGGGGCGACGGAGCGGGCGGAACGGGGGGCGGCGGCGGCGCGATTGGCAGCGGCGGGCGCGGCGGCGCCAGCGGGGGCCGCGGAGGAGCGGGCGGCAGCAGCGCGGGCACGGGCGGAACGGCCGGCGCGGGCCGCGGCGGCGCTGCGGGAACGGGAACGGCCGGAACGGGCATGGCCGGGACGGGCGGCGGCAGCGGGGGCGGATCCGGTATGTCGAGCGGTTGCGGCAAGGCGCCCGGTATCCCGAGCAGCATGTACAACAACGGCTCGACCATCTCGATCACGGCCGCCAACATGCAACGTCGCTACATCCTCAACGTGCCGACCAACTACGACAACAGCAAGCCGTACAAGCTCATCATCACTTGGCACCACCGCGATGGGAACGACAAGCTGATCTACGATTGGCAGTATTACGGACTGCTGCCGCTCGCCAATAACAGCGCGATCTTCGTTGCGCCCAACGGGCAAAAGAACGGCGCGCCCTGCACGGCAACCAGCTCGGGGGACTCGAGCTGCGGCTGGCCCAACACGAATGATTCTGATCTCGCTCTCGCGGATGCGGTCGTGGCGCAGATTGAACAGAATTTCTGCATCGACACCAACCGCATCTACGCGCACGGTTGGAGCTACGGAGGAAGCATGTCCTACCGAACTGCGTGCTCGAGACCGCTGGGCGGAACGGGGAGCGCAACCTGGGGCGTGCGCGCGATTGCCGTCTACTCGGGCGCCCAGTTGAGCGGCAACTGTACGCCGTCGGTACCAGTCGCGTATTACGCGTCGCATGGCACCCACGATTCGGTGTTGAATTACGACAGCTCCGGATTGCCGCTGGCGCAGAACTTTGCCAAGGCGAACGGCTGCACATACGTGGCTCCGACGAAGGTCACCAGCGGGGCTCACGTCTGCACGAGCCTGATGGGCTGCAAGACCGGCTACCCTCTGGAGTTCTGCTCGTTCAACGGCGATCACACCCCGTACCCGGACACCGGTCAATCGCAGGGCAGCTGGGGACCACCCGAAGCCTGGAAGTTCCTCAGCCAGTTCTAGCCCGCCACCGCCCGTCATCCGGGCCCGGGCTCGCGGACCGGTTTGCGAAGACCACAAAATGCGAAGACACGCGAAATGGGCAGCGCGATGATGCCAGCGTGAATCGACGGTTCAGTCTTGCGGCGACGGTCGCTCTGCTCCTGGCCGGCGCGTGTCAGGGCGGGACGAGCGACGAAAGCGGCGTGGCCGGCAGGTCGGGTGGAGGAGGTCGCGGCGGCGGCGCAGGCAGCGCCGCTGGAGGGACGGCAGGTCTCGACGGAAGCGCTGGATCCGCAGGCGCGGGTTCGGATGGATCGAGTTCGGGCAGCGGTGGGCCGGCGGGCGGTTCTTCGGGCAACTCGGGTAACGGCGGGTTCGGCGGCGGTGCCGTCACGGGGCGCGGTGGCGGCGCCGCAGGCGCGGCCGGTTCGACCGGCGCGGCTGGAAGCGGGGGTACGACGGGGACCGGCGGCGGCAGCGCCGGGCGCGGCGGCGCTGGCGGTATCGCTGGTGCGGGCCTCGCCGGCTCCGGCGGGACGGGCGGACTCTCCGGGCTGCTCGTTCCCGCGGAGGGGGCGCTGCTCGGCGCGTTCGTCGGCACCGGCACGATCGCGCAGCTCGAGACCACACTCAGCCGCAAGCTCGCCGTCAGCCATAACTTCTACGGCTGGACCGACGACTGGACGACCTGGGTGCGCAGCACCGCGCAGGCAGGCTACATACCTCTCATCACCTGGGAGGCGTGGACGAACGGCTCCGCCGGCATCCCGCTCGACGACATCATCAGCGGCGCGCACGACGCGATGATTCGCTCGCGCGCTCAGTCCTCGCTCGCCGTCGGCCAGAAGTTCTTCCTGCGCTGGGGCCACGAGATGAACGGCAACTGGTACCCGTGGGACGGGTTCCATAACGGCGCGAGCACCGCCGCCAACGCGAAGTACATCTCCGCGTACCGCCACATTCACGACCTGTTCGCCGCCGCGGGCGCCAGCAACGTCCTGTGGGTCTTCAGTCCCAACGTCGACAGCGTCCCCGGCGACGCCTGGAACCAGTGGGCCAACTACTACCCCGGCGACGGCTACGTCGATTGGATGGCGTTCGACGGCTACAACTGGGGCACGGTCATGACCACCTCCACCTGGCGCACGTTCTCGAGCATGACCAGCACCATCTATGCGGGCCTGGTCGCGAAGGGGAAGCCGATCATGATCCCCGAGACCGCGTCGGCAGAGCAGGGCGGCGACAAGGCCGCCTGGATCGCCGCCATGCTGCCGGCTCTGAAGGGCAGCTTCCCGTCGATCAAAGCGCTGGTCTGGTTCCACATGAACAAGGAGACCGACTGGCGGATCGATTCATCGGCCGGGGCGCGGACCAGCTTCGTACAGATGGCGAACGATCCGTATTTCAACCCTTAGATCGTCCACGAAATGCGGGATCGGAAGCCGGGGCGAGCCACCGCTCTCCCTTCTTCCTCCGTTTCTCCCTGTTTATCTCCCCCGCTGGGTGAGGCCCGTCGTGGAGATGATGAGGAAGAGGCCCATCAGGACCCAGACGATGCCCATGGCCATGTGCCGGCGGCGGGCCTTGGCGCGCTCGGGTGTGTCCTCGGTCAGCTCGCGTTCGGGGCGGCGACGTCCGAGCATGATGGTGCGCAACGCGCCGAACACGACGAGCAACGTACCCACCGCGTAGAAAAGGATGGGCGGAACAGTGACCTGAGGCATCGCGACGCTCCGGGCTGCGCGCTAGCCCTGCCCGATCTGCAGTCCGAGGTGCTCGCGCAGGGCGAAGTACTCGTCGGACACCGACCACAGGACCAGGTCGCGGATCTTGTCCTTCGGATCGGCGACGCCGATGGACACCGGCTCGGTCTGGACGAGACGCGTGGCCACCTCGATGTCGTTGCAGATCAGGAAGCCCATGCGCGTCGCCGTCATGTCGACGGCGTTCGCCCACTTGTTGATGTCCGCCTCGCCCTTGTTGGTGACGAAGCGCTGGACGACCGCCGACAGCTGCTCGATCTGCTGCGGCGCCACCTGCCGGTGCAGGTGCTGGAGGTACTGCGCCACGCCCTGCGCGACGTCCGCCTTCACCTCGAACTTCGGCTGCACCAGCTTCAGCGCCGCCAGGAAGACGATCTTCAGCTCGGCGACCGTCGGCACGACGTTGGACCAACGCACGAAGTGATCGGGCCGCATGAACGTGAGGCGCTTCGCGATGACGTAGGCCAGCTCCTTCTCGGGACGCCCTTGCAGGAGGCCCGAGGCCACGACCAGCGACGGCACCAGGTGCGACTTCTCGCGCGCGTTCGCCAGCTCCATCTCGCCCGGCGACTCCGGCTTCAGGTAGAGCTCGGGCGCCGGAACGCCCAGCACCTGCTGGACGTAGTTGAACACCTTGCTGAACAGCAGCTGGTCGTTCGCGATGTCGCGCTTGTCCTTGCGCTTGAGGCCCCAGTCCTTGTGCTCGCGGGCGCGCGCCGACGCGACAGCGTGGCTGACCGCCGCGAACACCGCCGAGATGTAGCGGTCCTCGTCCTGGTGGTACACGAGCTTCCACAGGTCCTCGGTCAGGCGCGCGCGGGCGCGCGTGAAGACCTTGGGCTTGTACTGCTCGTAGAACTGCGTCTCCTCGGCGTCGCCCTTGCGCAGGAACGACGCCGCGGCCGCCACGCACCAGGCCTTGTCGTACTGGCGCAGCTCCATCAGCAGCTTGCGCAGCGTCTTTAAATAAGCCGCCATCTGGCCGAAGTCTGTGGTGGCCTTGATCAGCTGGCGGTACGCCTTGATCGCCTGTTCGTACGTCTCCGGCCCGGACAGCTGATACAGCTCGGCGAGGATCTGATGACGCGCGGTCGCGTCCGGATCCATCTGCACGCAGACCTCGAAGGCCGCGATCGCGGACTTGTAGTCCTTGAGGCGCGACCGGTAGATCTCGCCCAGCGCGTGCCACAGCGCGACGACCGTCGCCTTCTTGTCGGGCGGTGGATCCTGCCCGATGCGCTTGATCATCTTGCGGTAGTTGCGCTCCTGGTTCTTCCAGTCCTTCTTCGCGGTCATGATCTTGTCGATCCGCTCGAAGGCCTTCAGGTCGTCCGGGTCCTCGTCGAGGCCCTGGTTGTACAGGTCCACCGCTTCATCGGTGGAGTGCAGCTCGTAGTTGGCGATGTTGCCGGCCGCGATGAGGAAGCGCGCCTTGCCCGCGCCGCTGTCCAGCTCGGCCAGCTTCATCAAGGTCTCCATCGCCTTCTTCCACTGCTTCGTCTCGCTGAACAGCTCCAGCAAGTCGTGCAGCAGCTCGCGATCGCCCGGCTTGTGGTTCAACGCCTCCATCTGGGCGGCGATCGCCTTCTGCGGGTTGTTCAGCTTCTCCTTGTAGATGCCCGCGATCTCGCGGGCCAAGTTGAACTTTTCCTCGGCAGGCGTGGCGGCCGACGCGACAAGCGACCGCTTCTGCTTGATCACCGCCTCGAAGTCGCCCGCGTCGGTGTAGAGGTCGATCAGCGCCGACAGGGTCGCCCGGTGACCGGGCTGAATCTCCAGCGCCTTCTCGAACATATTGACGGCCTTCGTCCGCTCGCCGAGCTTCAGCTTGATGCGGCCCAGCCGGAAGAAGATGTCGACGATCTGATCGTCCTTCTGGGTGTCGCGGTGGTGAACCAGGATCGTCTGGTAGATCCGGAACGCGTCGTCCCAGTGCTCGAGCTTGTAGAGCAACCCGGCGCGATCGATCAGCGTCGGCAGGTAGGTCGAGTCGAGGTCGTAGGACTGCTTGTAGTACTTCAGCCCCTTCTCATTGTCGCCCA
>DATMZL010001447.1:0-2241 GCA_035607075.1 Polyangia bacterium | reverse complement strand
CCTGCTGGTTGACGACGAGCCCGACTTTCGCGCGCTCGTGGGCGATGCGCTGCGCGATGCCGGGCATCGGGTGACGCTCGCCTCCAACGGCGCTGAGGGACAGACCCTGATCTCGTCGAACGTCTTCGACGTCATGCTGTGCGACATCCGGCTGCCGCGTATCGACGGGCTGACGCTGTTCCGCCGGGTCCGGCAGGAGTCACCCGGCACGGACGTCATCCTGATCACCGCGCACGCCGCGGTCGCCGATGCTGTCGCGGCGCTGAAGGAAGGCGCATACGACTACATCACGAAGCCGTTCGACATCGACGAGATCATCCTGCAGATGGAACGCATCGGCGTGCAGCGCGCGCTGAAGCGTGAGCTGGAACAGGCGCGCGCGGAGCTGTCGCAGCGCAAGGCGGGCACCAACGGCACGCGCGCGATCGTCGGGCGCAGCCCGCCCATGCTGCGGCTGTCCGACCGGGTCGAGACCATCGCGCAGAGCGACGCGCCCGTGCTGATCACGGGCGAGAGCGGGACCGGCAAGGAGCTGATCGCGCGCACGCTGCACGAGCGGAGCGCGCGGGCGACGAAGGCGTTCATCGCGGTCAACTGCGCCGCGTTCCCGGAGACGTTGCTGGAGGCGGAGCTGTTCGGACACGAGCGCGGCGCCTTCACCGGCGCGGTCAAGCGCCGCGACGGGCGCTTCAAGGCGGCCGACGGCGGCACGCTGCTGCTCGACGAGGTGGCGGAGGTGCCGCTGCCGGCGCAGGCGAAGCTGCTGCGCGTCCTGCAGGAGGGGACGGTGGAGCCGCTGGGCACCAACGAAGTGACGCGGGTCGATGTCCGGATCATCTCCGCCACGCACCGGAATTTGCGCGAGCGGATCCGGGAGGGGAAGTTCCGCGAGGACCTGTACTACCGGCTGAACGTCCTCGACATCGAGATCCCACCGCTCCGCGAACGGCGCGGGGATTTACCGCTTTTGTTACAGTACTTCTTGAACAAATTCACGCCCCCGGGAAAGACGGCGTCGACGGTGTCGCCGCGCGCGTGGGCGGTGCTCTCGCAATATGCGTTCCCGGGCAACGTGCGCGAGTTCGCCCACGCCATCGAGCACGCGGTGGTGCTGGCGGGCGGCGGCGAGATCGACGTCGAGCACCTGCCCGCCGGAATCACCGGGACGATCGACGGGACGACAAGCTCGCCGGGCGGCAACCTGCGCTCGCTGGCGGCGGCGATGAAGGAGTTCGAGCACGAGTACCTGCTGCGCGCGCTCGCGCAGTCCAACGGCAAGAAGATGAAGGCCGCCGAGATCCTGGGCATCTCCCGCAAGAACCTCTGGGAGAAGCTGCGCCTCCACGGGATTGCGGGCGAGAGCGAAGCCGAGGAGTAGCGCCTCAGCGGTGGATCGTGGTCGTGTCGAACTCGCGGCCGGTGCCGTCGATGGCGTGCGTAGTCAACGTGTCGTCGTCGACGGTGACGACCAGGAAGTGAATGACGGAGTCGGCGAACGCCGAACCCGCCTCGGGCGACTTGAGCTCGTACACGCCCTTCCCGCCCCCGCCGGTCACGATGTACGTGACGCCGTCGATGGGCTGAAACCGCTCGTAGTCGTGATCGTGCCCTGACAGCACCAGAGGCACGTGGAACTTCGTCAGGATCGGGACGAACCACTGGTTGAAGCCCGGATCGTCGCCGTGCTCACCCGACGAATGCGGGGGCCTGTGCCCGTACACGATCGTCCAGGGCAGCTTGTTCGCGGCAAGATCGGCCTCGAGCCAGGCCGCCTGGGCCGCACCGCTTCGTTCGGTGTCGAGGACCACGAAGTGCACTTCGCCCCAGTCGTACGAGTACCAGCGCTCGACGCCGTCCGGACCGCCGTTCTCGGGCAGCGCGAACACCTCCCGGAAAGGTTGAGCGTCCGCGGTGTCGTACTCGTGGTTGCCGCTGGCGGGAAATATCGGCCGCGCCGCGAGCAGCGGCGCGTAGACGTTGAAGAAGTGCAACTCGAACTCGGGCAGCAGCCCGTGGTCGTAGGCGATGTCGCCCACGTGAATCATGAAGTCGAACGGCACCGTCTCGATCTGTTTCAGCAGCGCCTGCTGGTCACTACCGCCGCCGCCTGAATCGCCGAACGCGACGAACTGGAAGGGCCGCGCCGTCCCCGGGGCGGGCGCGGTCTGAAGCGGCGCCGGGGCCGTGGCCGGCGCGCCGTCCTGGTAGACCGTGTAGCAATAGGTGGTGTCCGGCTGAAGG
>DATMZL010000887.1:0-2761 GCA_035607075.1 Polyangia bacterium | reverse complement strand
CGATCATGGCCGTCGTCCGCAACCTGCCCGAACGCGTGCTGCAGCGGATTCCCTCGCTGTCGGGACGCTGATCAGGCGGCGAGCGCGTGCGCTTCGTCGGCGTGCGGTTGCGCGGCGGCGGTCACCATCATGCGGACGAGGTGGGCGCCCCACCAGGCGAGCGCCGCCAGCTCGAGCACGCCGCTGACGCCGACAAGCGCAAAGAAGACGCGATGGACGTCGGTCAACGCTTGCAGGGTGACGCGCAGGAAGCAGCCGACGTTCACGAGCGCGAAGGGACCGATCAGGGACGGCAGGCCGTGTCGCGGGACCCGGCGCAGCGCCGGGACCACGTACGCGGCGATTCCCATGATCATCTGCGACGCGAAGCCGACGGTGATCGCGTGGCGGATCGATCCGTAGTACGCGTGGCTGAACGGCGTGCGGGTCGCCGCCAGGAAGACGGGCATCAGCAGCAGTAGCGCGAACGAAGCGGCCAGCCACAGGTACGCCGAGCGGACGAACTTCGCGGAGCGGTCCGGGCGTGGGAAAGGTCGCCACGGCTGGAACGCCGCGCCGATCGACAGCGCGCCGGCCGCCAGCATCGACCACGGAAGCAGCAGCGCCCCGGCCAGCGCGTGGTGGCCGGTGAACCGGTACGCCAGGAAGAGACCGACCTCGCCGATGATCCCGCCGAGGATCAGCGCCCAAGCCCGCCGCGCGCGCCGGGCGGTCACCTGCGGTACGCCGTAGAACCGCGGCAAGATCTGGATCGAGACGCCCAGCACCATGAGCAGGACGAAGCCATGAATCTGGAGATCGCGCAGCACCGCCTGGTACGTTGCGACAGTCCAGATCAGCGACTGGCGATCCGCGGCGGTCAGCGTGCCGAGCGTGTGCCAGAGGCAGAAGGCGGCTTGTGCGACGAAGAACGCGAGCGCTGCGGCCACGTAGCGCAGATACGGCTGGTTATGCGCCAGGCTGGCGCGCCAGGTGAGGCCCAGCTGAACCACGAACGCGGTGATGGCGGCTATCTCCAGCACGCCGCCGCCGATCACCGCCGGGATCGCCCAGCGCGCGCCGACCGCGGCCATCGCGACAGTTCGGATCGCGACACCCGCGATCATGACCGCGAAGATCGCCGGCACCAGACGAGGCGCGAGCAGGCGTCTCTGCCAGAGCGCCGGGAACATCTGATAGCCGAAGCCCATCACGAACAGACCGACCCACCCGAAGACCTGCGCGTGGCCATGCGCGTTCACCTGGAAGAGCGACGCGCCCGTGAATCGGCCGGCGGCGATCTGCAGCAGCAGCCAGGCGCCCCAGGCGGCGCCGACGGTCAGCACCGTCGCGATCCCCCCGAGGAAGAAATAGCGGTACGGCTTGGCGACGATATCGGACGACGACGACGACGCGCGCGGAATCATCGGTCCGGAGCGATCGCAAGATCGAGGCCGTCGCGACCCCGCAGATATCGCCCCGACGCGTGCAGAGCCCGCAGATCGCGCGGTCGACGGCGCAAGACTTGCGCGCCTTCGGGGCGGTTGGCCACGGATCCCGCGCTCGCCGGCCAATAGAATGACCGGGATGAGCCGTGGCCCATGGCTGCTGGTGCTTGCCTGCCTGGCTGCGTCGCCGGTCGCCGCCGGCCTCGCGCTGGCGATGGGCCACGACGCGCGGCGCGGGGAGGCGGCTCAGCCGCTGTTCGCGCGCGACAAGGACTACGTCGGCGCCAACGCGTGTCGCGCCTGCCATCCCGATCACCACGCCAGCTGGCGCCGGACGTTCCACGCGTCGATGACCCAGCTCCCGGATCGCGCGTCCGTGCGCGGGCATTTCGACGGCACGCCGGTGACGACGTACGGCGCGACCGCGACGCCGTTCGAGCGCGACGGGCGGTTCTTCTTCCGTCTGCCGGCGGTCGGCGACGACGGCCCGCGCGAGGCGGAGGTCGCGCTGTGCGTCGGCTCGCGCCGCTACCAGCAGTACTTCGAGCGCGTCGACGGCTCCAGCGGGACGGTGTATCGCCGCCTGCCGTTGCTCTGGCACATCGGCGAGGCGCGCTGGATGCACATGAACGGCGCGTTTCTGGAGGCCGACGACGACGACTGGTCGCGCCACCAGGCGATGTGGAACGTGAACTGCGTCTTCTGCCACAACACCGGCGTCGCGCCGGGGCTGAAGCCGGTCGCCGGCACCGCCGACAAGCGCTTCGACACGCACGTCGCCGACGTCGGCATCGCCTGCGAGTCTTGCCACGGCCCGGGGCGCGCGCACGTCGCGCTCTACGAATCGCCGGTCGCGCGTTACCGCGCTGGGCTCGCCGGCGGTGACGGCGGGAGCGGGCGCGCCACGCCGCGCGCCATCGTCGATCCGCTGCGCGTCGGCCAGACCGAGAGCGCAGCGCTGTGCGGACAGTGTCACGCGCAGCGGATCCCCGATTCGATCGAGAAGATCTGGACGTTCCTCGACACGGGGCCCACGTTTCGGCCGGGCGGTGTGCTGGCGGGCCACGTGACGCCGCTGGCGCGAGACACGCCCGTTCCACCGCCCGGCGATCCCGACACGTTTCGCCTCCGCTTCTGGAGCGACGGCACGGCGCGCCTGACCGCGTACGAGTACGTCGGCCTCACGCAGTCGCCCTGCTTCCGGAGCGGCAAATTCTCGTGCACCAGCTGCCACACGATGCACACCGGCGACGCCGCCGGTCAGCTCGCGCCCGATCGCCTCGGCGACCGCGCCTGCACGCAGTGCCACGCCGAGCTGGCGCGCGACGTTCGCG